>CAZSCZ010000010.1:0-23413 GCA_964605455.1 uncultured Spirochaetia bacterium | reverse complement strand
AATATAGACTCTGAGGTATTAAAAAACTCTGACGCATCTTTATAGTTTTTATTTATATAATGATGAAGTGCATTAATTTTATATTGATGAGCGACTCTTATTTTTTGAAGATACAAAAATAATTTTTGATTCGTTTCATAATTTTTCAGTGCAATTTGACGAACACTTTTTACTCCAATTAAAGAGACAAATCCTGAAATAAGAACAATAATTAAGCCAATTATAATGTAATTTAAGATAAACTTCTCTCTGATACTAAACATAGCATTAATAAAACAAAAAAAATAGAAAAAGTCAACCAGTATTCAGGTATTAGTTAAGTAAGAGTTTTGTATTTTCTTTATGCTATAATTGGTTTTTCAATACTTCGTAATTCTCCAATAATATTTTCTCTATGTTTTTGTGGGATATATTCATTTTCACGAAATAGCCTTAAAAGAGATGATACATTTGTCCCATCTTCAACACATTTTTTTATATAATTTAAAAATAAGTTAGTATTTTTATCAAACAGCAATCTTATAATCTGTTTCTGAATTTTTGTATTATTCTCAAGATTTATCTTATTTTTTATCTGTCTTCCCAAATATGAAAGTAAGAAAAATGTGCTTTCAAAAATTCTGTATTTATATTGATTTATCTTTTCGTTTAATAACTTTTGCCATGCTTCTGTTAAAATATTTTTTGAGACCCAAACAAATAATTCAGGATGACTTCTATAACCTTCCATCGCATCTTCTATAACTTTTTCTATAATATCACCTTTTCCTTTCTGAATAAAAACATCAAGGATGTAGTCAAACATTCTACTATTTTCAGAAAGCATAATTTCGTAAAGTATTTTATCCCAATCGTTTCTATATTTTACTATATCTTGAACGAGTATTTTTTGATATTCAGGAATATCAACATGTTTAAAAAGTTCAGGTATACTTGAAACAGAGTTTATTATATCTTCAGCATTAATATTAAGTTTTGCTTTGGATATATCAGGATAAGCATGAATTAATTTATTAATTACAATACAAGAGATATAAGAAAGTTCAGGCTTTACTTTTAAATTTGAATTTAAATTTGTAATAAACCAGTCTGTAAGATGTTGATATACATTTAAATCAACTTTTCTATGTATATCATTTTCAATTAATTCATAAGCGATTTTTATTTTTTCAAAGAAATCATCAGTTTTATTAAAATTATTTAAAATAATTTCACCAAATGATTCTTCACTCTCTACATACTTAATTTTTCGTTCAGAATCAATAAATTTAAAATTAGGGGTTGTTTTCAATTCTCTTTTCACTTTATTCCACCATCTCATCCATTCTTTTGGAGAGATTATTCCATCTGTAACTTCTTCTTTTAACTCATCTATAGATATTTCCATTCCGGGTGAACATTTTACAGCTGTTTCTATAAATTTTATAGGGTCTTTTTCTGCACATTCTTTTATTTTTTCAAATTCGTATCTTTTTTTAACTTTTATATGGTCAGGTGGCAAAATTTGAAGGGTATTAAGAGCCATATCAAATGACATTTTATGTTCTGGATTATCAGGGAAATCTACCTGAATTTGTTCTCTTGTAACTTCTGTAATTTTTCCCGTTCCCCAGCTATAGTGATAAACATAAACACCGACATCAAATTTCACTTGCTTTTCAAATAGATTTATTGCATTATGCACATCTTTCCACCACATTTTAAGCCCTGAAGCTCTAAGCATATCTTCTAAGCGCGAATGATTTTTATATTTTATTGAATAGACTTCAATAAGTTTATCTCTGTATTCCCTATTTTTAGGTGAATAAGTAAGCATTTTCTTTAAAAGATTAATAGCCTCATCATATTTTTGATTTTTTATAAGGTTTGGGTGAAGAAGGCTAAAGAGCATAGATATAAACTCTGGTGAAAAATTCGTTTTTAAAGCATTTTCCATTTCCAGAAATATCTCTATATTTTGCTCGCCTATTAAATCCACAAGTTTAAGCCATATCTCTTCAACCATCTTCGTATTTTTCTGATTAATAAAAACTTTCAGCGCCTGCTTATAATAATATACTGCCTCATCAATTTTTTTAGCCTGTTCATTATATTTTGCAATAGCAAGAGATGTAGATGTATCTTCAGGATTTAATTTTAAAACTCTTTTTTGAATATCTATTATCTCTTGAGATTTATTCAAATACCTTAAACTTTCAATAAGTGAGCGTAAACCAAATTCATTTTCCTCTATTTGAAGCATTTTTCTACAAAGGTACTCTACTATTCCCCATTTTTCACGTTCTTTAAAATTATTTATTATTCTTTCAAATCCAGAATAGAATAGCTCTCTATTTTCAGGATAACTTAATATAGCTAAAATATATCTCGCAATAATATTATATTCATTTTTCTCAAGATATTCATTTGCAACTTTTATTACTTGTGTTTTTGTTTCAGGTGTATCAATCTTTTTTATAACCTCATCAAGATTTCTAAATTTTTTGACATTATATTCACTCAGTTGAAATTTGCTCCATTTTTCCTCGTTAAGTAAATTTTTTAAGGTATTAAGAATCTCTTCTTGTGCCATTTTTTACCCCTTATATTTGATTTTAGTTGTTATTTAAATTAATTATTGTTGAATATTGCTCGTAAATTTTTGGATTTAATTCTTTTAATTTATTTAAATAAATTTTTGTATATTCCTTGTTTGGAGACTGAAGTCTATAATAATCAATAAGCCATAAGTATCTATTAATCAATTTAGGCTCAATAAATTCATTTGTAAATTGACGATTATAATATTCTTTTTCCAATTCCTCGGCTTCCTGTGTAAGTCTTACTAGCTCTTCATAAGAAATTTCTCGTTTAATATTAAATATGTTTAATATTGCACCATAAACTGGAATCCATTCAAGAAGCATTTTTTCATCAATTCCTTTAGACTTTATTGTTTTTACAATTTCTAAAATTAGTTCTGACTTTATCAAAGAAAGGTCAATCTCTTGAGGATTATAAAGAAAGGCTTCTCGGAATAATGATTTAGCTTTTTGAATGTTTCCTTCTCTTGAATAGGATTCAGCAAGTAATGCTAAAAGATACGAATCTTTTTTTCGGAACATTCTGGCATATTCTAATGTTTCAATTGCTTTCTGATTTTCATCTATCTCAAGAAAAATTTCACCAATCTTTTTTAAAAGCTCAACATTAGGAACCTCTGAATTTTGGAATGCATAAATTAAGTTTTTAAGTATTTTTTTGTAAATAAGATTTTTTATAACAATAAAGATTTTTTCTGGCTGATTTGAAAAAGATTTTGAAAAATTTTCATAATTAACCCATTCATCGAGCAGTATATCAGCTTGTTCTTTTCCTTGTGGTGTTCGCAAAATTTTAAGCCATCTGTTCTGCCAGAATTTTATGCTCTTTATAGATTCAACAAGTCCAGGAAATTCAGAATTAATTTTTAAAATTTCTTCCATAATTTCTAATGCCTTATTAAATTCTGCATTACGGATATAAGTGACGACTTTATTAAATTTTAATATTAAAGGACTATCTTCAAATGTTAGCTGGCCACTTACATCCATAATTAAAAGTAAATTTATATTTTTTTTAATAGATGTCAAGTTTAATTTGAATGTGCTTGAAAAATCATCAAACATTTTAATATCACATCCTGTGATGTTGCCTATTATAAAAAGTCCTTGATTTTAAAAATTTTTAAGTTATATTTAATAATCCAATATAATTTTAGGAGGAAATCCGGATGGCAACAGAACTGGCTGAAAAGATATTCAAAGAGGAACAATATGATGCAACTAAAATACAGGTATTAGATGGATTAGATGGGGTTCGGAAAAGACCAAGTATGTATATTGGAAGCACTGGTGCTATTGGACTTCATCATCTGGTATATGAAGTTGTAGATAATAGCATTGATGAAGCACTTGCAGGATATTGCGATACTATTATTGTAAAAATAAAAAAAGGAAATATTATAGAAGTTACAGATAATGGCAGAGGCATTCCTGTTGATATTCATCCTAAATTTAAAATTTCTGCACTTGAAATTGTAATGACAAAACTTCATGCAGGTGGGAAATTTGACCATAAAGCTTACAAAATATCTGGTGGACTTCACGGCGTTGGAATTTCAGTTGTAAATGCTCTTTCTGAATGGTGTATGGTAAAAGTTTATAGAAATGGAAAAATTTATTGTCAAAAATATGAAAGAGGCAAACCTATTACAAAACTTGAAATTATAGGGAAAACTAAATTAAGGGGCACAAAGGTAACATTTAAGCCAGATCCAACTATTTTTAAAGATATTAATTTTCATTATGATACACTTGCCCATAGATTAAGAGAGCTGGCATTTCTTAATAAAGGTATTACAATAGAGATTATTGATGAGAGAGGAAAAGAAATAAAAGAACACAAGTTTCAATTTAAAGGTGGGATTATATCATTTGTAAGTTATTTGAGCGAGAATAAAACTCCTATTCATAAGCCACCTATCTATTTCCAGGACAGACGCGAAGATATTATTATTGAAGTTGCAATAGAATATAATACAGGATATGCGGAAAATATTTTTACTTATGTAAATAATATCAATACTCAAGAAGGTGGCACACATTTAAGTGGTTTTAAATCTGCCCTTACACGAGTATTTAATGATTTTGTTAAAAAATTGGGGCTTGAAAAAAAGTTAACAGGAGGGCTTCAAGGAGATGATGTAAGAGAAGGTCTTACAGCTGTTTTAAGTTTAAAAATAAAGGACCCACAATTTGAAGGTCAAACAAAAATGAAACTCGGAAATAGCGAAGTTGAAGGAATAGTTTACAGTATTGTTTATGATAAATTAAGTGAATATTTTGAACATTATCCCAAAATTGCGAAGAAGCTTATAGAAAAAGCAATTGCATCATCACATGCAAGAGAAGCAGCTAAAAAAGCCAAAGAACTGGTAAGACGGAAAGAAGCATTAGATATTGATAATTCTCTACCAGGCAAGCTTGCTGATTGCACTGAGAAGGATGCATCATTAAGTGAACTTTATCTTGTTGAAGGTGATTCTGCTGGTGGGTCTGCCAAACAGGGACGTGATAGAAAATTTCAGGCAATTCTTCCACTAAGAGGAAAAATTTTAAATGTAGAAAAAGCAAGACTTGATAAGATCCTTTCAAATGATGAAATAAGAACTATTATCTCTGCTATAGGCGCAGGTATTGGAAAAGACGATTTTGATATCTCAAAAATAAGATATCATAAAATAATTATTATGACAGATGCTGATGTTGATGGCTCACATATACGCACTCTTATACTTACATTCTTCTTTAGATATATGCCTGCATTAATTGAACAAGGTTATATTTATATAGCTCAACCACCTCTTTACAGAATTACTGATGGAAAAGAAATTAAATACGCTTATTCTGATGAAGAACGAGATAAAATTATTGAAAAATTTAAAAAAATTGGGAAAAAAGAATTACGAATTCAGCGATATAAAGGATTGGGCGAAATGAATCCCCAACAGCTATGGGAAACAACAATGAATCCTGAAAAAAGAACCCTTTTAAAAGTAACACTTGAAGATGCTGTTGAAGCTGATGAAACTTTCTCAATTCTTATGGGTGACCAAGTTGAGCCAAGAAGAAAATTTATAGAAAAATATGCTAAAAAAGTAAGAAATTTAGATATATAATCAATTTGTGTGTATTAAATAAAACTTACAAGCTATCATTAGAAAGGAGCATATATGCCAAAAAAGAAAGAAACTAATGAGCCATTACAAATTTTTGATGCACGTATAGTGCCTGTTTACATTGAAGAGGAGATGAAGAACTCCTATATTGATTATGCTATGAGTGTAATTATTGGGAGAGCGCTCCCGGATGTAAGAGATGGACTTAAGCCTGTTCATAGAAGAATATTATATGCTATGTTTGAGAGACACTGGACACATAGCAATCCTTATGTAAAATGTGCAAAAATCGTTGGAGAAGTTATTGGTAATTTTCATCCTCATGGTGATGCAGCTGTATATGAAACACTTGTTAGAATGGTTCAAGAATTTACAATGCGTGTGCCTTTAATAGATGGTCAGGGTAATTTTGGTTCAGTTGATGGTGATAATCCTGCAGCATATAGATATACAGAGGCAAGACTTTCAAAAATTGCGGAAGAGCTATTAAAGGATATAAATAAAGATACAGTAGATTTTACTCCTAATTTTGATGAAACAAGAAAAGAACCTGTTGTGCTTCCTGCTTCTTTTCCAAATTTGCTTATAAACGGTGCAAATGGAATAGCAGTAGGAATGGCTACAAATATACCACCTCATAATCTTGGTGAAACTATTGATGCTGTAGTTTATTTTATAGAGCACCCTGATTGTAAAATATCCGAGCTTATGCAGTATTTACCAGGCCCTGATTTCCCCACAGGTGGAATCTTATATGGATACAAAGGAATAAAAGAAGCTTATACAACAGGTAAAGGTAAAGTTACAATAAGAGCCAAAGCAACAATAGAGGAACATAAAGGTAAAGAAAGTATTGTAATTACAGAGCTACCTTATCAGGTAAACAAAGCAGGACTTATATCTTCAATAGCTGACCTTGTAAGAGAAAGAAAAATAGATGGTATTACTCATTTAAGAGATGAATCTGATAGAGAAGGATTAAGAGTTGTTATAGAATTACGAAAAGATGTTAACTCTCAAGTAATATTAAATCAGCTATTCAAACATACGCAGATGCAAATTACTTTTGGTATTATTATGCTTGCATTGGTTGATAATCAGCCAAAAGTTTTAAACTTAAAACAGATAATAGAGGAATATGTTAAACATAGAAAAGAAGTTGTTATAAGACGAACTAAATTTGAACTTAAAAAAGCTCAGGAACGTGCTCATATTCTGGAAGGACTTATAAAAGCGCTTGATATTATTGATGCAATTATAAAGACAATACGTGCATCACGCACTGTTGATATTGCAAGGAAAAGTCTTATTGAAAAATTTGGATTTACAGAAGTCCAGGCACAGGCTATACTTGATATGCGCTTGCAACGACTAACAGGACTCGAAAAACAGAAATTGATTGAAGAGTATGAGAACTTAACAAAGTTAATAAAAGAATTAAAATCAATTCTTGCAAGCGAAAAAAAAGTATATGAAGTAATAAAAAATGAACTTCTGGAGATAAAAAAGAATTATTCTACTCCAAGACGCACAGAAATTGTTAAAAAAGTGACAGAATTTACAATGGAAGATATTATTGTTGATGAAGATATGATTATTACCATATCATATGATGGATTTATAAAGAGTTTGCAGGCACGTTTATATAAGAAACAAAAAAGAGGTGGGAGAGGAATTATAGGTGCTGTAGTTAAAGGAGAAAACGACTATGTGAAACAGATTATAGTTGCATCAACTCATGACCATCTGCTGTTTTTTACGAATAAGGGAAAAGTTTTCTGGATGAAAGTTTATGAAATACCTGTAGGTGGGAAACAAACACGTGGCCGCTCTATTAAAGTCCTTTTAAACCTTACACAAGATGAATACTTAACTGCTACTGTAGCTATAAGAGAATTTAATAAAGATAGTTACTTGATAATGATTACAAAAAAAGGGATGATAAAAAAGATAGAAAGCACATTTTTTAATAGTGCGAAAAAGAGAGGAATTTTTGCAATAAATTTAGATAAAGATGATGAATTAGTAGGAGCATTAATATTTGAGAAAGGAAAACACAAAGATATATTTATTGGAACTGCAATGGGAAAAGCTTTAAGAATAGATGGTGAAAAATTGAGACCTATGGGAAGAGCTTCACGTGGAATTAAAGGAATTAGTGTAGGAACAAATGACAAAGTATTGGGAATTGTTTCTGTTGATACTTCTGAGAAATTAATTGTTTTAACAGAGAAAGGATTTGGTAAAAGGGTTAAATTTTCAAATTTTCCTGTAAAAGGTAGGGGTGGCAAAGGAATGATTTATTTAAAGGTTGGACAAAAAAATGGCCCTGCTGCCTGTTTAGCTGGTGTTAGCGATGATGATGAGGTGATTATAACAACTACTAAAGGAATGGTTTTACGCACTTTAGCAAAAGAGATTTCAGTTAACAATAGAAACACAATGGGTGTGAAAATACTCAATCTTGAGCCAGACGATAAAGTAAGTGACCTTGGAATAATAAAAAGTTAAAAATCAGCTATAAATATGTGTGAATAGGACTGCGAATGAGGGACGGTGCACAACTTTATTAACTTTATTAATAATTTCTAATAGAAACTATGGTATATTAGCACAAATTATTGTAAAGGAAATTTAGTTTTACTATAAAAATGGTAAGTCAAAATAAAAATTCCTTATTTTTTAGCACTTTCTCTTTTTTAACAATAAAAAAATATAAATTCTTCCCAAATATGCAGATTATTCACTATAATCTTATCTTGGTTCTATGCCTTCCCTCTTATATTACAAGTCTCTATGCATACTTCCTTTAATAGCACTATTATATGGTACACTTAATGAATTTAACTTTAAATCCTGAAATATCTTTATCTTATTTATCTCACTGAATCTTAATCCACTTTCCTCTCTACTTGAGATCAAAAATAGAATATATTGCAAATTTTTTATAGTAATCCCAATTGCTCTCCTGTAGTGTATTTTAAACTTAAATGTGCATATGCATTTTTTGTTGCTACTCTACCACGAGGGGTTCTTTTTATAAATCCTTTTTGAATAAGATATGGTTCATAAACATCCTCAATTGTTCCGGGGTCTTCACCAACAGAAACAGCAATTGTTTCAACACCAACAGGTCCCCCACCAAATTTTAAAATAATTGTTTTCAATAGATTTCTATCCATTGTATCAAGTCCACAGCTGTCAACTTCAAGTTTTTCCAGCGCATGTAAAGTTATATCATAAGTTATCATACCTTTACCTTTTACTTGGGCAAAGTCTCTTACCCGCTTGACAAGTCTATTAGCAATCCTTGGTGTCCCACGACTCCTTTTAGCTATTTCAATTTTGCTTTCATTATCTACTGGGACATTCAATATTTTTGCTGTTCTCTCGACAATTTGAGCAAGCTCTTCAACGCTATAAAAATCAAATCTGTGAACTATACCAAATCTTGAACGTAGCGGAGATGTTAAAAGCCCTGTTCTTGTTGTAGCACCAATTAATGTAAATGGATTAATAGAGATTTTAATTGATTTTGCAGATGGGCCTTGGCCAATTACTATATCTATCTTAAAATCTTCCATTGCTTGATAAAGCACCTCTTCTATTGCTGGATGAAGTCTGTGTATCTCATCTATAAATAGCACATCAAAATCTGAAAGATTGGTCAAAATAGCAGCCAAATCTCCTGATTTTTCAATTGCCGGAGCAGAAATACTTTTTATATTAACATTTAATTCATTTGCAATAATATATGCCAGAGTTGTTTTTCCTAATCCTGGTGGACCTGAAAGCAAAATATGGTCAAGACTCTCTTTCCGTTTCTTGGCAGCTTCTATAAAAATCGCAAGATTTTCTTTTAATTGTTTTTGGCCAACAAATTCATTTAATTGCTTAGGACGTAATGAAATTTCGTCTTTATCATCTGGTAAAATAGCTGGTGATGTGATGCATTTTTTTGACATAATTTCTAAACCCTACTTAATTCTTTAAGTGCTTCTTTTATAAGTAATTCAACTGTTGTATCTTCTTTAATAGGAATCTTTATAACAGTTTCTAATGCTTCTTTTCTTGAATAACCGAGAGTTTCAAGTGCAATAATTGCATCTTTTTGTATTTCAGAAAACTCTGTTTTAATTGTGCCGCCATAATCTGGTCCATAAAATGACTTAAATTTCTCTTTTAACTCAAATATAAGTTTTTCTGCTCTTTTCTTTCCAATTCCACCAATTGAAGTTAAAATTTTTGGGTCCTGATTTGCCACTGCTAATTTAAAAGTATTTACATCTATATTTGAAAGGATACTTAATGCCAATTTTGGCCCAACCCCTGGTGCTGTAAGTAATATTTTAAATAATTCTCTTTCATCTTCTGTTTTAAAGCCATATAGATTAAATGAATCATCTTTATGGAATGTATAAACAAAAAGGGAATCTGTTTCACCTTCTTTTTTTAAATTTTCGTAAGTTGAAAGTGGTATAAAGACTTCATATCCCACACCATTAGCTAAAATTACAGTATATCCAGGTATCTTTTTAAAAATTTTGCCTTCCAGATAAGCAATCATTTATAATTCCTAATGATAGAATTTAATTTCATTGAATTAATATGACACACACCCACAGCTAATGCATCAGCAACATCATCAGGAGAAGGTTTTTCTTTTAAATTTAATAAAATTTTTATCATTTGTTGAATTTGATGTTTTGTTGCTTTTCCATACCCTACAATAGCCTGTTTAACTTGCAAAGGCGTATAATCAAAAACAGAGACTTTATTATTAATAAGTGTTAAAATAATTGAGCCTCTAACTTCAGACACATCTATTGCAGTTTTTGTATTTTTATTAAAATAAATTTTTTCCACACCTGCCTGATTGGGTTTATATTTCTCAATTATTTTTTTTAATTTTGTGTTTATCTCTTTTATTCTTTCTGATAAAGCTTTTTTTTCTGTCTTTATTATTCCATATTTTAGTGGAAGAATTTTATTATTTTTTATCTCAAGTATTGCGTAGCCTGTAAGGGCTATCCCTGGGTCTATACCAATTACTTTCATTATTAAAACTATAAATTATAAAAAATTATGTTTCAGTAAGGCGGGTAAAATTTATTCCCCGCCCCTAATAGTAGTATATAAAATGCTGTTCCACAATATTTCGCAAAGTTAATTCTATATAAATTTGAAAAATTATTCTTCAAAAGCTTCTTCTGGAATATCAGCATTTGTGTAAACCTGTTGAACATCATCATGCTCTTCCAGTGCCATCAATAATTTTGCCATCTGTTTTGCAATTTTCTCATCTTCAATTTTTACATAGTTTTGAGGTAACATTGTAATTTCTGCACTTTCTATTTTAATATTATTCTTTTCAAGTTCTTTTTTTACAGTATCAAAATTTTCAGGTTCTATTATAATCTCATATGTTTTTTCATCGGATTTCATATCTTCAGCACCAGCATCAGCTACAATAGTAAAAAGCTCTTCTTCAGAAATAGTATCTTTGCTAACGAGAATTACTCCTTTTTTTGAAAACATCCAAGCAACGCATCCATTTTCGCCCAGATTCCCACCATTTTTAGAAAAAATACTTCTAAGTTCAGAAGTAGTCCTATTTTTATTGTCAGTGAGTGATAAAACCATAATAGCTGTGCCAGCAGGTCCATATCCTTCGTAAATATGCTCTTCATAGTTTACCCCTTCAATTTCACCTGTGCCCTTTTTTATAGCCCGTTCAATATTATCAGCCGGCATATTTACACTTTTAGCTTTTTGAATAGCAAGTCTAAGTCGCGGATTAGATTCTGGATCACCGCCCCCTATTCGTGCTGCTGTTGTTATTTCACGAATCAGCTTATTAAAAATCTTCCCTCTTTTAGCATCTACTATTGCTTTCTTATGCCTTATTGAATGCCATTTTGAATGTCCTGACATATTACTTATAACCTCACATTAGTTAGCTTAAAGTTAAACTATAAAATTTAATTCTTATGTCAAATAAAATTTGAGAGCCAGTTTAAAAAATTTAGTAAACAAAGAAAAAGCATCAATCATTTTCAGTTTTTAGAGCCGTAATTCCACACTTACATACTGACAAGTGTGGGATAGCCAGAGCCCCCACAGATTTCTATTATCTTAAATGCCAATCTCTCTCCTTATGAGAGGTTGGATGGATAACCTACTCCTACGAGATATGCCTGTTATTATAATTGCTTAAAGAGTTATTGTTTTTCTGCTAATATAGCAATGCGTCTTCTCATTATTGGTAAAATAGGTAATAAAATTTTTTCTAAAATATTAAAAAGAGGATTGTGAGATTCAGCATAAAAAGCTTTTTTAATAATAAAATTTCTTTCTTTTAAATCCTTTATTAAGGTTTTCATTTTTTTATAATCAACATGGCTTATATCTTTTTTTAATAATATATTTTTATTTTTTAAAATTTCAATAATATGACCACTGTGAGGTGTCCATATTACGAGTTTACCACCTTTCTTTAAAACTCTCCTACACTCATCTAGTGTTTTTTTATATACATCTGGATATAAATGTTCAAATAAATCAGCGCTTATAATGACATCAAAAGAGTTAGATGGCAAATTTGTATTATCGGCACTTGCAACAATAAATTTTATATTATTATATGGACTCGTTTGTAATAACCTGTTAGCAGTAGAAATAGCTTTCTTACTATAATCTAATCCAACTATTTCGTTGCAATATGGCGCAAGAGCAAAACTCATGGTCCCCAAAGCACACCCTAAATCTAATACTTTTTCATATTTACTTGGAGTATATATTTTTAATAGTTTTTTGATCCTATACTTTTGGAATTTTGTTTTGAGCAAATCAGAATAAGATTGATATTTATTAATATTTGCAAAATAATCTCCTTCATCATAAAATTTTTTAATTTCTTCCTGTCGCTTTTTGTCATCCATTAACATCTAAACCTCCCATTAACATTTTTATAGTTATTTCTAACATACTATTACATTCTTTTAATTCTATAATTATTTTTATTTTAATAACTTTTTTATAAAATGTCAAATTATTTTCTGAAGAGTGTTGAAAAAATATTTTATAATTGTTTTATATCAAAAATTATAATGAAATAAAATTTTATCTTATATTGCATTAACAAGATGTAATATATTGATAAAAATGTAGAAACACACCTTTAGGTGTGTTAATTTAATATATTTAACAGAGCTAAAGGTCTGTTTTTACAACTTATTATAAAAAGGATTCCTTAAAAATGGAGGGTAATTTTTCAACACCCTTATTTTTCGTGGAGTGATTTTATAATGATTAAAAAGCAGGAGATGAGAATATATTTTCTTTTTGTATCTACTACTCTTTAATCAGGATTTAAAGCGTTTAGTCTTCTATAAAAGATTTAATATCTAAAATATTTTACGTTTAAGAAATATTATTACTCCTATAAGTGATAACCCAAGAGAGATTATCATTAATATGGCAAAAGCATAAGGAGAATGTTGTAAAGGAAGATTTATATTCATTCCATAAATACTTGCAACAAGAGTAGGAATCATTAAAATAATTGTAATAGAAGTTAAAAATTTCATTACAATATTTAAATTGTTTGAAATTACAGAAGCAAAAGCATCCATCATTCCACTTAAAATATTGCTATGAATATTTGCCATTTCTATTGCTTGTTTATTTTCAATTATAACATCTTCCAAAAGTTCTTTATCGTCTGGATACATCTTTAATATCTTAGCAGTATAAAGTTTTTCCATCATAAGTTCATTTGATTTTAATGAAGTAATAAAATATACAAGACATTTTTCTATATTTAGCAATTTTATCAATTCTTCGTTTCTCATTGATTGGTGTAACTCTTTTTCTACAATTGATGTTCGTTTATTTATCTCTTTAAGATAATTTAGATATAAAAGAGCTGTTTTATAAAGAATCTGTAATACAAATCTACTTTTTTTAGATGTAGAAAAGTTTCTTACTTTATTCTTTGTAAAATCTTTAATTATCTCATTAGGATAAAGAGATACAGTTATAATTACATTGGGGACAATTATTATTCCAAGAGGGACTGTTACATATTTTTCAATATCAACTTTCCCATTACTTGGGATTCTTAAAATTATAAGAGAAACATTATCTTCTTTTTCTGTTCGGGCACGTTCATCAATATCAAGTGCATCCATAATAAATTCTGGTGGAATATTAAATTTACGCGTTAAATATTTTATTTCATTCTCTGAAGGGCTTATAACATTTATCCAGCAGCCTTTTTCAATTCTTTTTATTTCTTTTAATTGATTTTCTGATGTAGTTTTATACATTTTAATCATTATATTACTCCTTATGACCGTATTTTATCTGAAGGCCAAATAGATTTATAAAACCTTCTGCATCTTTTTGATTATATATTTCCTCTTTTTCAAAAGTTGCCAAATCTGGATTATAGAGTGAATATGGAGACTTTCGTCCTACACAAATTACATTCCCTTTATAAAGTTTCAATCTAACAGTTCCAGTCACATATTTCTGAGTCCTTTCAATAAAAGCATCAAGTGCTTTCTTTAAAGGTGTAAACCATTGACCATAATAAACCAGTTCGCTATAGCGAAGAGATATTAATTCTTTAAAATGCATTGTTTCTCTATCAATTGTTATAGATTCTAACTCTTTATGGGCAACAAAAAGAAGTGTTCCACCAGGAGTTTCATAAACTCCTCTATTTTTTATTCCAATAAGTCTATTTTCTACCATATCTACTCTACCAATTCCATTTTCACCTGCAATTTTATTTAACTTCTGTATAAGTTCAACAGGCGGAAGTATTTTGCCATTAATTCCAACAGGTTCACCTTTTTCAAAATCAATTGTAATATATATTGGTTTATCTGGAGCATTTTCTGGCGATTTTGTCATTATAAACATATCTTCTAAAGGTTCTGCCCAAATATCTTCAAGTATACCACTCTCGTAACTTATATGAAATATATTAGAGTCTGAACTATATGGTTTCTTTTTTGTTATAGGGACTGGGATATTGTTTTGTTTAGCAAATTTTATCAAATCTTCTCTTCCTTTAAATTCCCATTCTCGCCAAGGAGCTATAATTTTAAGTTCAGGTGCAAGTGCTTTATAAGTCAACTCAAATCTAACCTGGTCATTACCTTTGCCTGTTGCACCGTGTGCAACTGCATCTGCATTTTCTTCCTTCGCAATCTCTATCTGATGTTTGGCAATAAGAGGTCTGGCTGCTGCTGTGCCTAAAAGATATTTTGATTCATATACTGCATCTGCTTTTATTATAGGAAAAATATATTCCTTAATAAATTCTTCTTTTAAGTCTTTTACATACACTTTACTCGCACCTGTATCTAATGCCTTCCTTTTTATAGCTTCAAAATCCTCTTGTTGTCCTACATTAGCAATATAAGCAATAACTTCTGCATTATATTTCAAAATCAACCATTTTAAAATAACAGATGTATCAAGTCCACCAGAGTATGCTAAAACAATTTTCCTGATTTTGCTATCCATTTCTATTCTCCTACAAATAGCTTTATAATGCAAATATAGAATTATAATAACAATTTATATCTTCTTTTAAAACTTTGCTTTCGTTTTATATATTCCTGAAATATTAAACAGTAATACAAACGATAATATTATTATATAAAATTCAGATTATAAGTCAATAAAATCTTGACATATAGCAAAATGGTTGTTAAATAAATCTAAAATAATTCTACTGGAGGTATTTTTTCAAAATGGGTGAAGAAAAGGTAACTGAACATAAAAAAAAGAAGCAAGATGTTAAACAGAAAATAAAAGAAGAATTTAATTTATTAAAACAGCAGCTTGATGAGAAGACAAGCGAAGTTGAAGAATACAAAAATCTTGCTCAAAGAATAAAAGCAGAATTTGATAATTATAGAAAGAGAGTATTGAAAGAAAATGAAGAAAGGATAAAATTAGCAAATGAAAATCTAATTTTAGATTTACTTCCAGTTCTTGATGCATTTGAGCGTGGACTTGAAACAAAAAATGTAATAGAGGAGAATGAAAAGTTTCGTTCTTTTTACAATGGAATGGAAATAATATATAAACGATTAAAAGATATATTGGTTAGTTATGGATTAAAAGAGATAGATGCATTGAACCAAGATTTTGATCCCCGCTATCATGATGCAATGATGATGGAAGAGTCTGAGAAATATAAGACTGAAGTAGTTATAGAAGTTTTAGAAAAAGGATATATGCTTAACAATAAAGTTTTACGAGCTGCCAAAGTCAAGGTAGGCAAACCGCTGGCAGAAGGGAAGAAAGATGAAATAAATTCTGAAAACAAGGGAGAAGGCAATGTCAACTAAACGCGATTATTATGAAATACTTGGTGTATCAAGAAATGCGACCGAAGAGGAGATAAAAAAAGCTTACAGGAAATTGGCAATGCAATATCACCCTGATAGAGCACCTGAAAATAAAAAGAAAGAATATGAAGAAAAGTTTAAAGAGATATCAGAAGCTTATGCTGTTTTATCTGATAGAGAGAAAAGAGCCCAATATGATAGATTTGGACATGCAGGAATTGATGAACGATATACTTACGAAGATATTTTCAGGAATGTTGATTTTGAAAGTATATTTGAGGAATTAGGATTTGGCAGGACCATATTTGAAGATTTTTTTGATTTTGATATATTTGGAACCAGCAGGAGGAAAAGGAGAGAAAGAGGTGTAAGGGGCGCTGATTTAAGATATGATTTAACAATAGATTTTGAAGATGCTGTTAAAGGGAAAGAAATAGACATAACTGTGCCAAGAAATGAACAATGTTCAAGATGCAAAGGGAGTGGAATAGAGCCCGGATATTCTGCATCTACTTGTCCTATCTGTGGTGGGACTGGTTATATAAGACAATCGCATGGTTTTTTAAGTATCTCCACAACCTGTTATAAATGTGCTGGCATAGGAAAAATCAATACTCATCCTTGTAAAGCTTGTCGTGGCACAGGAGTTGTAAAAAGGGAAAGGCGAATCTCTGTTAAAATTCCACCTGGTGTGGAAGATGGTATGAAATTAAAAATATCAGGTGAAGGAGAGGCTGGAAGACAAGGTGGTCCTAATGGTGATTTATATATATTTATTAATGTTCGGAAACATAAAATTTTTGAAAGACAGGGAAATGATGTATATTGCGAAGTTCCAATAACAATACCTCAGGCTGTATTAGGAACAGAAATAGAAGTCCCAACAATTGATGGGAAAAAAGTAAAAGTTAAAATCCCTCCTGGCTCTCAAAGTGGAAGAATTTTTAGACTTAAAGGACTTGGATTCCCTAATATACATGGATATAAAAGAGGCGATCAGATGGTGCGAATTGTTGTTGAAATACCTAAAAAATTAACTACACGACAGCGTCAACTGTTTGAGGAATTAGCTCAAACAATGGGAAAAAATATTAATCCCCAACCAAGAAGTTTTGTTGATAAAATGAAAGATTTTTTTGCATAAATTTTATAATTTCTGCTGTTTTCTTTTCCCAATTAAATTGCTCCGAAATTTTTTTCCCTTCTTCTGCTATCTTTTTAGCAAAATTATAATCTTTTAAAATCCGTATTATACCCTTGGCAAAACCTTTAATGTCACCAGCATTAACTATAATGGCATTTTCTTTCAAATAATAAACACAAAATGGCACTAAATTAGAACTTACTATTGGTGTTAAAGACGCTGCTGCCTGAGAAGCTGTTATACCAAATCCTTCCATCTCTGAAGATGTTACAAATACATCGGCAATACTAAAAATTTCCTCCAGCTCTTTCTGTGGTATAAATCCTGTTAAAAATGCTCTTCCTGATAATTTTTCCTGCTGAATTAAAGATCTCAATTGCTTAAACACATTATTTTCAGGTCCGCCTCCTATTATAAGTATTGCCTCAGGAATACTCCTTACAACATATTTAAAAGATTTTATTAAAATATCTTTACGTTTTGTAAAATCCATCCTACTTGTCTCAAACACAATCTTTTGAGTTTTTAATGTCTCTTCTTTTATACCTGTAACTTTTGATAAATATTTGTAAGCTTTTTTACACTCGTCTTTTTTTCGTGCCTTAAATCGTCTGCTATCAATACAGGGTGGAAAGAAAAGAATCCGCTTTAACTGATAATTATAGTAGAAATTTAAACTTTTAACTATCTCCTCTGATGTTGCAGCAATAAAAGGTGTTTTTTGACAAATATAATACTCATAACTTATCCTTTCAGAAAATTTTAGTTTTCGCTTAATTTCAACATCTTTTTCCCAGTAATTTCTCATCTTTATTATACCCAGCGAATGCGGAGTCCATAAGTGTCGGTTAATTGATTTTAAATAATCATTATATTCTGGTTTTGATTTTAAATAATGTTCACCAATTTTTTGAACAAAAAATGCATCCTGTAAATGTTTGGGTAATCTTTTAGTCTTAGATATTAATGTATCCATTCCTTTTATTTTAATATTGTCAAGATTTATTATTTTATCAGGCAAAATATTCAAAATTATATTTCCAATAATTGCGGATGGAGAACTATAAACATTAAATTTATGTCTATTTGTGTAGTAGTATTTGAAAACCTTTTTTTCTGATAAATTTTTATCTTTTTTTAATAATTCAAACAACAGATCGTTCTGCCATCTTTGAATCAATCTTATAGTAATAATTGCACCATCCCAGTAATGGGAATTTATAAAAAGGAACAAATTGTATGGTTTTGTTTTACAAATTTTTGCTTCGTTATTTAGAAAATTATAAAGCCAATCTACTTCCTCGTCAAGTATATAACCAATATCTTCTTTTGGAATAAATATAGAAGGTCCACCTATTACATAAACATATCTTACAAAATCGGAGAGAAATTCCACACCTTTACGCAATTTTTTAGAATTAAAAAATGGGAATCCACCACGGGTAAATATAGTGACTTTGTATCCCAGCCGCTCCATTGTTTCAGCAAGTGAATTTACATAAAAATTTTGACCACCTGTATCAGGTGCTCCACCCAGTGGAAGCTTTACACCACCATAACCATGATTGGTTATAAGTCCAATATGTTGCCGCGTTGACCTTAAAAAATTTAAATTCTTCTGTTTCATCTCCATATTTTTTCTTTCTTACCTTGATATTTTATTTTGTTGTATAAGTACTCTCTTTTTTTAATTGTAATTCAAATGGAAAATATATTAAAAATACTACTTATATTCAAGATATTTATTAAGTATTTCAGAAAAATTAATATTTTCCAAATAAAAGAAGTATGGGTATTCCCGCTCAAGAAACACATCTTTATATTTTAGAATTTTTTCATAGTCCTTTATTGTTTCTTCAACAATTTCTATACGTCTTTTAAAAAAATCTACCATTTCCTGATGAATAGATTTAAGTTTATTATGTATCTTCCTTCGCTCCGCAGGATTTTTTGTTCTATTTAGTTGTAATGATAGTTTCCGCTTTTCTCCTATATAATATTCTGCAAGCTCTTTGTTCATAAATTTCTCTGGATGATATTTTACATTATTAAGCCATCTCTTTTTTTCTATATATTTTTCTTCTATTTTATTTATATCAATATCTAATGGCAAATAGATATTGCCAGTAACTATTAAATATTTTAACTCATCTTTTAGTTTAAAAAATTTTTTTAATATATAATTTGTAACTTTATCATAACTAGCTCCACCTGTGCCATGAATAAATAAATCAGAAAAAAACATTCTTAAAATCATTGTTAAAGTAATTGCTTTTGGAAAAATAATTATGTTTTTCTTTAAAATATTTATAATCTCTGCCTCTCCTTTATTCGCCTGGTCTATTTCAATTAACGAAAGATTATTTTCTCCAAGAAAATGTAATTTATTATTATTCTTTTTTATAAATAGTCTGTATCTTTTGCCTTTAATATACCAAAAAGGGAGTTCATAAATATTTTTTTCGTTATATAAAAGCTTGACTGGTTGATATATATTTTTTTTTCTTTTTATGTTTAATTTTGTTGCTTCATTATATATATCTACAAAATCTTCTATATTTTTTATTATTAGCCATACAAAATTGTAAAATCCAATAGATTTAGAAATTTCTGAAACTTTCAAATCTAAAACAGGGAACTTATAAAGTTTTTCAAATTCCTGTCTAAGAAAAATAATTGTCTCTATAAAATTTTTATTTTTTTCATAAAAATAAAAAAATCTTTTTGTATATTTTCTGAAACTTTTTAGTATATCTTTATGATTTAAGGTTTTTACAATTTTCTCTATATCAACAAAAAAATTTTTTACTTCTTTTCTTGCAGGTTTAAACCACGCATAACACAATTTTTCAGGATTTGCAATTTTTATATATTTTTTGTAGTAATTATTATTAACCTTGCCTGGGACAGGTATATTTATATTAGCTATATCTGTATCAACAACAAAATTAATTGGTAACCCATCCAGTTCTTTAGCTATTTTAGATATAAAATAATTCTTAAAAATTATTCCTGGATAATAAAATATAGGCTGATGGCCTGTTGCTATTATAAATTTATCTTTACATATCTCTTGTATTTTTGCAAACTTTAGAAAATTATCTTTTATTAAATAAAGGAACTTATCACGAGCGAATAATTCATCAAGTACATTTTTGTTGTTTACTATTATTTTTTTTATATTCATATCATCAATATACAATCCAAATCTTTTATACCAATAACTTCTGGTGTATAAAGTGGTTCCCCATAATCAGCACCAATCAACTTGCCCCAATATTTACCAAGTGATTCTACGAATTCAGGAACTGCTCTATTTTTACCATAGGAAAATTGTGAGTTATAAGATTTTATAGCATTTAACTTTTTTTTAAATTCCTTTCTTTTTATAGGGAATACAAATGATGGATTAACATTCAATTTCATATGGGTACAGAAATAAAAGAGTAATTTTGGTGGATAGAAAGGTTCACCTTTCATTTTTGTTTTTGTAAATTTAGCGTAAAATCTTGCTGCAATTCCTATAGAGTAAGCTGCAATATGGTCTGGATGAGCATCTATATTAAATGGCACAAATAAAATTTCTGGTCTAATTTCTCTTATATATTCTGCAACTTTTATTCTGTATTCAATTTTATCTTGCAAATATCTATTGGGAAAATCAAGTATAACTCTCTTTTTTATTTTTAAAATTTTTGCAGATTTTTTTGCCTCTTTAACTCTTTTTTCAACAGTTCCATAAGGTGTAGGTTCCCCATTTGTTAAATCTAAAAGATACACATTATAGCCCCTTATTGCAAGGGTCACAATTGTTCCACCTATTGCGAGCTCAGCATCATCAGGATGAGGTGCTATTATCAGCACATTCATTAGTACTAACCTCCTCTCAAAATTATTGCTTGCTTCTTAAATTATCAAATACTATCTTTTAGGCTCTTATTCATTGTTAATTCATTATAAAGAATTTTAAGATAATATCTATATCTCTGTGCAGGGGACCGGAATCTGTTTGAAAAATTTCTTGTGCAATCAAGATAAATTAAATCTACAGGAATCTCTTTTATTTTTAAATTATTTATTTTTGCCTGAATCCATAGCTGTATCGGCATTCCATATCCTGGTTCTGTTAAATTTAGTTTTTTTAATGCTGAAATTTTATAAGCTTTAAAACCACAAAAGGCATCAGTTAAATTGTATTTCGTAATTTTATTGAGCTTTTCTGTTATTTTTCTATTTATTTTAAATCTATCTTGTGGCACCTTAGAAATCATTTCTGATTTAAAATCCATATATCTACTCCCAGAAACTATATCAATATTTTTAACTTTTATTACTTTAATAAAATTTTTTATTCGTTCTGGCTCATGTTGCTTATCGCAGTCCATTGTTATTACATATTTATATCCATTTTCTATAGCATAATTAAAACCATCTATTAATGATTTGCCATAACCCTGATTTTGGGGATGGGTTATAATTTTTATCTTCTCTATTTTTTTTAATATTTGAGAAGTGCCATTTGTAGAACCGTCATCTATTACTACAATATCTGTTGTTGCAAGATCAATATTTTCTTTTACTTTATTAATAACATCATTAATATATTTTTCTTCATTGAATACAGGAATTATAATTAAAAATTCTTTTTCGCTTGCCATATTCATAAAACATAGTATAATTAAATTATGGTGGAAATTCGCCGAATGGAAGATAAGGATATTCCTGAAATTTTAAGCATTGAAAATAAAGCATTTCCACATACCAGATGGAATAAGCAAGCTTTTTTATACGAAATTTCATCCAAATTTTCATTTCCATATGGACTCTTTGTTAATAATAAATTAATAGGGTATATAATTTATCACATAATACCACCTGAGGCTCATATCACAAATTTTGCAATAGCAGCTAAATATCAAAACAAAGGATATGGTAAATTTCTTTTAAATTTTGCTATAAATAAAATAAAAGAATTAAAAATAAAGTCAATATTTCTGGAGGTGCGTGCTTCAAATTACAAAGCTCAACATATCTATAAGAAATTTGGATTTAAACAAGTTGGAATAAGGAAAAAATATTACCGCAATAACAAAGAAGATGCGATTGTAATGGCACTTTTCTTTTAATATCTTACTCCAATGCCAAGCATCCATCCTGAAATTTGAAATTTTATATATCTATCAAATCCAGTTGTATGTTTTAATATAGGTTCATTTGCTAATTTAAAGCTTGTTTCCACAAAAAGTGGTTCAAATGTATCAGAGATATGTAAAACTATTCCACCGAAAAACTTCAAACAGTATAGAAGCCTTACAAATGTATCTCTGTAATTTTGTTCATACTCGGAGACTTCTTTATCCACAAGTTCATTATAAGTAAACCATCCTATTCCAATGCCACTTCCAATACCGGTATAAAAATCTATAAATTCTATACTATATGGATAAAAAATAAAATTTAAATAAGACATAACTTTATGAGAAACAAAATTAGCATAAAATTCACCTCCCTTTGCTTTAGCAAGGTCAGTATCAATTTTCACTTTATCAGCTGCTCCTTCCGAGTCTCCACTACCGCCAAAATTAAACTCCAGCCCCCATCCAATCCTTAGGTTTATTTTTTGAATAAAATCCCAATCAAAATTTAAAATAATATAAAAAGAGTCATTCCAGCTATTCGCTGGCATACGATAATATAATTTATCTCCTTCCCTGCCCTCTGAATACGGTTCTTCAAATTCTGATGAAGGAAACATATAAAAAAATCCCAAATTTATCATCTTTGATGTTTTTTCGTTTGATACATTTGTAATATTTATATTATCTTCACTATATATATTAACTGCAATTAACAATAGTAGTAAAAAAGTAATTAAATTTTTCACTATACATTACCTCTTTTATGTCTATTTTGTATAATAGATATACAAAATTTTTTTATAAATCAAGTTTAAAATAAAAAATTTTTATTATAAATAATATTTTAAGTTGTAAAAATTTATTAATCAAGATGTACTGGCCCACATATGATTCCTATTATCAATACACACCCCAAAAAACAGCAGGAGCGGCAGGTCATACTGCATCTATTCCTTACTCTATCCATTATCGCCCTAATCCACTTACTCCATATGAAACTGGTTCTTATATTTGCATTTGTTATACTATTCGTATTCCAACCATTGTTTGAACAAATCAC
>CAZSCZ010000009.1:0-23809 GCA_964605455.1 uncultured Spirochaetia bacterium | reverse complement strand
CAAAGAAAGATGAGAGAATATGAAAGATTTATAAGGAAATACGAACAGAAAAAAATTTCTTGACTTTTTCTTTTCATAGACATAGACGGTGCAAAACTTTGTTAATTTTTTGAGTAGGTATATAAACATATAAACATATAAACATATAAACAGTAACCGAATAGATGTGTTGGAATCCTTAATAGGCTTGGATTTTCTTGAATTTTTACTTGCCTTTTTATTTTAAAATAATTATTATTCTTTTTTAAATTTAGCGAGGAGAGATTTATGTATAAAATTGCAGTAATTCCTGGTGATGGGACAGGGCCTGAAGTTGTAAGGGAAGGATTGAAAGTATTAAATGCTATTGCTGAAAAAAAAGGAATAAAATTTGAATTTAAGGAGTATGATTTCGGTGCTGAAAGATATTTACGAACAGGTGAGACATTACCTGATTCAGCAATAGAGGAATTAAAGCAATTTGATGCAATATATCTTGGGGCGATAGGTGATCCCCGAGTACAGCCTGGAATACTTGAACAGGGGATACTTCTTAAACTTAGATTTAGTCTTGACCAGTATATAAATTTGAGACCAATAAAGCTTTATCCTAATGTATGGACACCTTTACGAGATAAAGGGCCAGAGGATATTGATTTTGTTGTTATAAGAGAAAATACAGAAGGGCTCTATGCAGGGATAGGCGGATTTTTACGAAAAGGCACCCCTTATGAAGTGGCTATTCAGGAGATGATTTGTACTAGGATGGGAGTTGAAAGAGTAATAAGGTATGCGTTTGAATACACAAGAAAACGAAATAAAAAAAAGAGATTAACTCTTTGTGCTAAAACAAATGTTTTAACTTATGCGCATAATTTGTGGGAAAGAGTATTTTATGAAGTAGCAAGGGAATATCCAGATATAACAACTGATTACGCTCATATTGATGCTACAACAATGTGGATGGTAAAAAATCCTGAATGGTTTGATGTAATTGTTACTCCAAATATGTTTGGAGATATAATAACAGATTTAGGCGCAATGATTCAAGGTGGGATGGGGGTTGCTGCAGGTGGAAATATTAATCCTGAAGGTGTTTCAATGTTTGAACCTATTGGTGGTTCGGCTCCCAAATATACGGGAAAAAATGTTATAAATCCTATTGCAGCAATTATGGCTGCACATATGATGTTGCATGTATTAAATGAAAATGAGGCTGCTGATTTACTTGAAGAAGCAGTAATTGATACAATAAGCAAAATGAAATCTATGTCAGCAGGCAAAATGGGAATGTCCACAACAGAAGTGGGTGACAGTATTGTAAATTATATAAAATACTCAAAAAAGTAAAGTGCATAGCCTATAGAAATATAATGTTAGATTCTAATTATAGTTATAGGATACAAGCTATGGTTTTTATTAGTTGGAGGTTATTATGGCAAAGGTAAATCTTGCAATTGTTGGTGCTACAGGCGCTGTTGGCAGAGAAATGATTAGGACTGTTGAACAACGAAAATTTCCCGTAAAAAATTTACGACTCTTTGCTTCAAGTAGATCAAAAGGTTTAAAAATAAGTGCATGTGGAAAAGTGATAGAAGTTGAGGAGCTAACAGATGCTTCATTTAATAAAAAAGATATTGATATAGCACTTTTCTCTGCTGGAGCATCTATAAGTAAAACTTTTGCACCAATTGCTGCCAGAAATGGAGTAATTGTTATTGATAATAGTAGTGCCTTTAGAATGGAAGAAGATGTTCCATTGGTTGTCCCTGAGGTTAATCCGGATGATATTAAAAAACATAAAGGTATTATAGCAAATCCTAATTGTTCTACTATCCAAATGGTAGTAGCATTAAAACCACTTTATGATTATTCAAGAATCAAAAGAGTGGTTGTTACAACTTTTCAATCTGTTTCTGGTGCAGGATTAAGAGCTATGGCTGAATTAAGAGCTCAAACAGAAGCATATCTTAAAAATGGTCCAATCAGTGCAGAAAAATTTCCATATCAAATAGCATTTAATTGTTTGCCACATATTGGTGATTTTCTTGATGATGGGTACACAAAAGAGGAAGAGAAAATGATTAAAGAGACTCAAAAGATAATGAATGATTATGATATAAAAGTTACAGCTACGACTGTGCGAGTCCCTGTTTTTATAGGTCATAGCGAGTCTGTTAATATTGAAACAGAAAAGAAAATAACGAAAAAAAAGGCGACTCAACTTTTAAAAAAAGCAGAAGGTATAAAGGTGATAGATAATCCTGATAAGTTAGAGTATCCTTTACCGATATATTGTGAAGGAAAAGATGAGGTTTTTGTTGGGAGAATTCGTGAAGATACATCTACTGAAAATGGCTTAAATCTATGGATTGTATCTGATAATTTAAGGAAAGGGGCAGCATTAAATGCTGTTCAGATTGCAGAGCTTTTGGTTAAAAATTATAGAAAATGAATGTATAATACCATAGAATTGCAGAAGACACAGGATTGGCAAAGCATTAAGAAATTGATAGCAACAATATATTTTGAGAAGTGGTTCTCTGAGAGTTATTCAATTTCAATAGAATTGATTATTTACAGTTAAAAATTAGATTTTTGAGATTAATATATTTTTTCTGTAAACTCTGTATCGCGCTGGCAAAATTTAATCGTAGGAGGAGGAGATTATGGCTGAAATCAAATCTGAAAATATCAGAAATATTGTTGTTTTGGGGCATAGTAGTTGTGGTAAAACTTCACTTTCTGATGCTATTCTTTATAATGCAAAAGCTGTTACAAGATTAGGAAAAGTTGATGATGGAACTTCTATTTTAGATTATCTTGATGAAGAGGTTAAACGAAAACTCTCTATTTCAATAGGACTGGCACAGTTTCATTTCAAAAATAGAAAAATAAATTTATTAGATACACCAGGATATGTTGATTTTATAGGTGAACCAATAAGTGCAGTAAGGGCAGCTGATGTAGCTATAATTGTTGTGGATGGAGTAGAAGGGGTGCAATTTGGCACAATTAAACTTGTAAAAGAAGCAGAAAAAGCACAGTTATCCAAGATCGTTTTTATTAATAAGCTTGACAAAGAGAATGCTGATTATGAAAAAGTTATGGAAAAATTAAAAAATATTTTTAAAAAGGGGCTTACCCCTGTTACTATTCCAGTTAAAGAAGGAACAAATTTGACAGGTGTTATAAATGTTTTTGAAAACAAATATTATAAAATAAATAACAATGAGCTTCAGAGCTTAGAAATTCCTGATAATTTAAAATCAAATGCAGAAGATTATAGAGTTAAAATGATAGAAGCAATTGCAGAGACAGATGATTCACTTATGGAGAAATATTTTGATCAGGGGACACTTTCTGAAGAGGATATAAAATCAGGCTTTATAAAAGGTATTGTTCAAGGGACAATTATTCCAATATTTGCAGGTTCTGCATTATTTAATATTGGTGTTTATTCCTTACTTGAATTTATAATAGATTCTGCACCGTCTCCAGTTGATAGGCTTGCTGTAAAAGCTATGTTGCTTGGAACTGAAAAAGAGATAGAATGTAAAGCTGATCCCTCTCAGCCATTGAAAGCATTTGTCTTTAAAACTCAAACAGAACCACATATTGGTGAACTTAATTTTGTTCGTGTATTTTCAGGTACTTTAAATAATGGGGATGAAGTATATAATTCTATCAAAGATACTACTGAGAAGATAGGGCAGATAAACTTTCTTTTTGGCAAAGAAAAGAAGGAGACAAAAAATGTAATTGCTGGAGATATTGCTGTTCTTGTGAAATTAAAGGAAACTACAGTTGGAGACACATTATGTGACCCTAAAGAAAAAGTAAAATTTTCTCCAATTGATTTTCCAACACCACTTCTTGAAATAGCAATTGTGCCTAAGACGAAATCTGACCAGGAAAAATTGAGCACATCACTTCATAAACTTTTAGAGGAAGATCCAACAGTAAAGATAAAAGTTGACCCTGAATTAAAGCAAACAATTTTAAGTGGTATGGGAGAGATACAATTAGATATATTTATTTCAAATTTGAAAAATAAATATAATGTAAATGTAGAAACAGAACGTCCAAAGGTTCCATACAGAGAGACTATAAAAAAGAAATCTAAAGCACAAGGGAAATATAAAAAACAGACAGGTGGAAGAGGACAGTATGGTGATTGCTGGATTGAGATAGAACCATTACCTTTAAATTCTGAGCAAGATTTTGAATTTGTTGATAAGATTGTTGGTGGTGTAATTCCAAGTAAGTATATTCCAGCTGTAGAGAAAGGTGTGAAAGAAGCAATGCAGAAAGGTATAATTGCTAATTACCCTGTAATTAAAGTAAGAGCTACTGTTTATGATGGTTCATTTCATCCAGTGGATTCTTCTGATATAGCATTTCAGATTGCAGGTTCTTTAGCTTTTAAAAATGCTGCTACAAATGCAAATGTTGTTTTACTTGAACCTATTATGAAATTAAAAATATTTATTCCTGAAGAGTATATGGGTGATGTAATAAGTGATTTAAATGGCAGACGTGGTAAAATTCTTGGAATGGATGATGAAGCTGGTGTAAAAGTTATAAATGCTTATGTGCCTGAAGCAGAACTTTATAAGTATATAAATGATTTAAAATCAATAACTCAAGGGAGTGGGACTTTTGAGAAAGAATTTTCGCATTATGAAGAGGTTCCATATGATATAAGTCAGAAGATAGTTGAGCAGAGAAAAAAGGAAGCAGAGGAGTCTTAAAGATGGAGCCTTCCAGCAAAGTAGGAAATAAAATAATATTTGTAACAGCAAAAATTGAAGAAGCAGAAAAAATTGCAGAACGAATAATAAAAGAGAAACTTGCTGCGTGTGCTAATATTATTGAAAAAGTTAAAAGTATCTACTGGTGGAAAAATAAGATTGAAAAAGATAATGAGGCTTTAATAATATTTAAAACAAATTACAGAAAAATTTCAATACTAATAAATAAAATTAAAGAGATACATTCATATGAAGTTCCAGAAGTAGTTGTGGTAGATATTGAAACAGGTAACAATGATTACTTAAAATGGATAGCTGAAGTATTAGCATAGATGTTATGAATTAGCTATAACATAAAAGCCATAGAGTCACAGAGAATGTAGAAATGTAGCAGTTAAAAATGATATTAAGATTTCTATGCTTTTTGTGTCTCTGTGACTGATTTTATTGATAGGTAGGTGATAGGTATGACTAAAACAATAACCCCTGCAATGGAAATTATATCAAAATTAAATAAAATTATAGGCAATCTTAAGTTTGGTGAGAAATTTTTTCTTAGAAATATAATAATAACACCTGTCTATCTTCAAATTGATTTCACATTGGAAAAAGATTTCCTTACTCTTGATGAATCTATTGAAAAGAAATATTCTATTAAAATTAAAGATGTGTCTGATATAAATAGAGTTCAAATTGAGAACAATACTAATAGAAGTTTATTTGTTATGGATGGCGAGCAATTAACGGGCGGACTTCAAAATAGAATGTTTGTTCATTCATTTGTGCTTGAACCACAAAGGAAAGCGAATTATGATGTTTATTGTATAGAGGCAGGCAGATGGGGTGGAAATGCACGATTATTTAATACACAAAAGGACCTTTCATATACACGTGTAAGACTTCTTAATCTTATAAGCACTCGCACAAATGCCAAAGATTCACAGGATATTATATGGAGAGAAATAAAAAACAAATCTGAAACTCTTAATTATTATTCAAAAACATCTTCCCTTACAGATTTAAATCGCTTTATGGATAGAATTGCTGATGATTATATTGAAAATTACAAATACTCAGGAGAGAATGGATATATTGTTCAGTATGATGATAATATTGTTTCATTTGAAATATTAAACGAAAATTCTATTGTGCAGAAACTTTATAAAAAGATGATGAAAAGCTATATTTATGATGCAATTGGAATAGAAGAGGAAAATCTTCAGAAAATAAAAAATTTTGATAAAGAGATAGAAAATTTAAATGTATCTACATTTCGTGAAAGTAAGAATGAACAGGAATTCCATATTTTTAATAACAGACTTGAAGGTAAAGTTTATTCAAATAAAGATGGTGTGTTTCATATAAGCTTATTTAATAACCGAAAGATTACAAAATAGCATTCATTTGTTAGAATATGAAATTCAGGAAAAGAATTAGATTATCAGCGCGTAATTATTCATTAGTTGTGGGTTCATTTAAGTCCGCAGTTTCTAAACAGATTAGAAAATATATTTCTGATTTTCAATGGCAAAAAAGTTACTTTGAACATATAATTAGAACTGAAAAAGAATTATTTAATATCCATAAATACATTAATACCAGCCCAATTAAATGTAATATATAGGTTGAAAATCCGCATTCAATAAAGAGGAAAATAAATTTGAAAAAATATTATAAAAATATTTATAACGGTGAATTTTAATAATAAACAAGCTTGGCGTGTTTATTACTCCAAATAATTTAGGTTTAAAATATGCTAAAATCAGATTTTGGAAGATACAAGATTGAGAAATGGGTGGGTGGCGGCGCTTTTAGTGATATTTACCTTGCTACTGATAAAATTCTTGATGAAAAAGTTGCATTAAAAATTCCTAAATTAAAATATATAAAACAAAAAGATGTTATAAAAGAAGCTAAAATGCTTCTTAAAGCGAATCATCCTTTAATTGTTAGATTTTTTCAACTTGAAATTATTGAAAATCTTCCTGTTATTGTAATGGAATATGTTAAGGGAAATACATTAAGAGAAAGAATAAAGGAGAAAAAAATTACTCCATCAGATGCTGTGTATTTTGCAATTCAAATTCTTGAAGCTGTAGAGTATTTACATAATATGAATATCCTTCATAGGGATTTAAAACCTGAAAACATTTTTATTGAAAGGAACAAAATAAAACTTGGTGATTTAGGCATTTCTATAATTACAAAAGATGCACTTAAAGATAAAGTAAAAATAAAGGGCACACTTAATTATATGGCACCTGAATCTTTTAAAGGTGAATATTTTTTTACCTCTGATATATGGAGTGTTGGTTTAATTCTTTATGAAATGCTTACGCATTCTCACCCTTATGCTGGAATTGAAATTGATGATTATTATAAATTTCACAAAAAAGGAAAGATATTTGATTTTAAAACAATACCATCGCCATTTATTCCTGTATTAAAAAAAGCATTAAATTTTGACCCTACTTTAAGGTATCAGACAGCAAGGGCATTTATAAAAGATTTGATGCTTTTAACAGAAGGTAAACAAATTTCGCTTTTTCCTGAAGTTAAGGAAATAGATTATCTTTCAGCTTTAACTGATACTCAAAAAGAGGCTGTTTTTTCAGATGAGAAAGTGACTTTGCTTTTAGGAATAGCAGGTAGCGGAAAAACAACTGTGCTTGGTAGAAAAATTGCGTATCTTTTGAAAGAGAAAAATGTTATGCCTGAAAATATTGTTGCCCTTACATTTACAAGTAAAGCTGCCATTGAAATGAAATCTCGTATAAAACTTTATACGGGTAAGGATTTTTTTAATTTGTTTATTGGAACTTTTCATAATTTCTGTAATTCTATTTTGAGAAATGAGATATACCTTTTGGGCTTCAAAGAGGATTATAAACTGGCTTCTTTTTATAGTAAAATAAAAATACTTTCAAATCTTGCACCAGAAATCGCATTAAAATATAATTATAATTTTAATATTGATACCATTTCTCGTATAGAAAAAGAGATTAGCTCTTTAAAATCAAATATGATTACACCCGAGGAGTTCAATGAAAAAGCAAATACAAAGCGTAGAAAATTTATTGCAGAATTGTATAAGAAGTATTTTGAAGAGTTACATAGAAAAAATAAACTTGATTTTGATGATTTAATTTACTATACAGTAAAACTTTTTAACGAAAATCCTGATATCCTTCAAAAATATCAGATGCGGTATAAATACATATTTGTAGATGAATTTCAGGATATAAATGAAGCCCAATTTAGATTAATAAAACTTTTAAATGGGAAAAATAATTTTCTTTTTGTTACAGGAGATGATGACCAGATAATTTACGGATTTCGTGGTTCAAGTAGCAAATATATAAAAAATTTTACTGAATATTTTTCACAAAGTAAAATAATTAAACTTGAGGAAAACTTTCGTTCAAATGCGAAAATTTTTAACAAAGCTGCGCGACTTATTTCATATAATCGTGATAGAATACCTAAATCATTTGTGGCAAAAAATCTTGAAGGTGATGATGTCAAATTTCATACATTTACAACTCGCAGAGAGGAAGCAAGATTTGTTGCTCATAAGATAAGTGAATTTGTAAGAAAAGAGCATTTATCATATAATGATTTTGCTGTGCTTTTTAGAATGAATTATCAATCTCAAATTTTTGAAAAATATTTTCAAGATTATGGAATTCCTTATAATCTTGTATCACTTGAACCATTTTTTCAGCGTCGGGAAATAGAAGGACTTATTAATCTTCTTAAGCTTTCGATTCAACACTTGCCGGATATTGATACACTCAACCCTGCAATAAATTTTCCTGCAAAAACATTAAATGCTGAGACAACAAAAATATTAAATCAAATTTGCAAAAAGGCTCGGACCCGCGATGAATTATTCAATTTTATAAAAACTGATAGAACTTTACCACAAAAAGTAAAAAGTAAAATCAAAAAAATAGAAAAAGTATTATCTGATACAGATTTAAAATTACTTTCTTTGATTGAAAGAATATTTGAAGAATACAAAATAGAGAAAACTATAAAAAAAACAAAACGGATAAGTTATCTTAATTCATTTTTGAATATAAAAGAATTTTATAATATAGCGAAAAACTTTGTTGAAACATACAATTCGGAAAAGATTGAGGAATTTTTAGATTATATTTCACTTCAACAAAGCGCAGATTTTCTAAAATCAGCAGAAAATTCTGTTAAACTTCTTACTGTTCATAGTGCAAAAGGACTTCAATTTAATACAGTATTTATCGCTGATTTAGTTGAAGGTATTTTTCCACACAACTTAAGTATGGATTCAGTAAATGCACTTGAAGAAGAACGAAGACTTATGTTTGTAGCAATAACACGGGCTGAGCAAAGATTGTATTTACTATCTGCACTTGAGGGATATAAGGATGTCTCGCGCTTTATTTTTGAAATGAATGTATAGTGGGGACGGTGCACAACTTTGTAAACTTTGTAAATCAGCACACCTAAAGGTGTGTTTTTACATTTTTTGTCAATTTTTGTGCATTGCCATAAGCCCTAACCTTTTAAGCCTTAAGCCATACACTTCTATCCTGTGTGCTTAGCTAACTAATTTAATAAAGTTGTGCACCGTCCCCAATTTTTAAGGTTGACTTTATAATCAGAATTATTATTATAACTTTATGAAAAAAATATTTAATATTAAAATTTTGGATAACCTGAATTTCTTTCAAATTAAATTTGTAAAATTTTTTCTTTACATTTTTGCAGGTGTTGCTTTTTATAAAATAATTAAAATTATCCTGCAGAAAGTTAAAAAAAATAAACTTAGTAAAAAAGTTCTTCAGAGTAATAAAATTGATATTCTTTTTTCTATAATTTTAAGTATAATAAAATATATAATTTATTTTATCACTATTTTATTAATTTTACGAGATGTCTTTAATGTAAATCCTGCATTAATTGTAACTGCTACAGGTGTTCTTGGCTTGGCTGTTGGGCTGGGAATTCAGGGACTCTTGCGTGATTTTGTTTCAGGTCTATTTATTTTATTTGAAAATCAGTTTAATATTGGAGATTATGTCGTTTTAAACAACATAAAAGGAAAAGTTGTAAATTTTAATATTAAAAATGTAAAAATTGTTGATAGTCAAGGAAAAATAAATATCATTCCAAATGGAAAAATTAATAATATAATACGATATCCAAAGAAATATGAAAAAATTAAATTTCATCTGTTTTATTCAGGAAAATATAATGAGATAAAGAAAGTCTATTCACATTTGAAAAATAATATTTTAGAAAGATACAAAAGAATTATAAAAGAATTCAGTGAATTAAGCTGTTCTAAAAAAGTGAGTAATTTTAATTACAGTAATTTTACAATATTTTTGACACCGTTTAATGATGAAGTAGTTGAGAATTTAAAAGAGTTATTTCAAAAAAATTTTCCAGGCATTTTAGTGTATATAGATAAATTACAGTGAAACAGGTGGAAATATATGAAAAAATTTAAATTTATTATTTTTCTTTATATGTTAATTTCAAATACACTCATTGCACAGACAAATGTAAAATTATGGGATTTTAACTTTACTTTTGGAATTAACTTGGATAAAGGAAATACAGAAAGAATTGGTTGTAGTATCTCTTTAGATATTAAACGGAGCTCAAAAGTTGACAAATTTATTATTAATATGAATGCATATTATAGCGAATCCGAAAATAAAAAAGATAAAAATAAGGGAGATTTTACCTTAAAGTATGATTATGATTTCCTAAAAAATGAGAGTTTCTTTATTTTTATTCTACCTTCATATAATGAATTTCAAAATTTAAAATTACGAATGCAAAATGGTATAGGCTTGAAACATACATTTTATAAAACAAGTAAAGCAGATTATTCACTAAGTGGCGCTTTAATTTATGAATTAAAACAATATTTAGATGTAGAAAAAAAAGAAGAAATCAATAGATTGTCATTAAGGCCAAAAATTAAATATTCTTTTAATAAAGGCGGTAAATTTTACTTTGTAATGTTTTATCAGCCCAAGATAGATGAGTGGCAGGACTATAGAATTTTATCTGAATTTATTCTGGAATTTAATATATACAAAAATTTATTTTTTGAATTTAAAGTTACAGACGAGTACAATAACATTGTATTACAAGATATAAAGAGAAATGACCTTTCAATTATGAACTCAATAAAGTTAAGACTTTAAGCTGGCGGTGACAGCCACATATGAAAAGATGGATAGTGGTTCCATTTAAATACTTGAAATTTCTTTTTTTTATGTTATATTTTATACTCATACTAATATGTGTAAGTTAAATAAAAGCGATTTGAAAAGGGAAGTAGTTATATGGAACAGCAAGAAATAAATTTATGGAGAATGGTAGATGTTGGCGGGTATTCAGCAATGGGAACATTTTTTGCTTTTGCATTGGAATCAATTAAAACAAATATTGAAGATGATAATAATGATAATACTAATAATATACAAGAACAAATGGATAAAATCAATAGTTCTTATGAAAAAATATCTAAAAGATTTCAGAAGATCAATTTAAACTTATTAGACAAAAGATTTCCAGTTGATACTTTAAGAAAACTTAAGGGGCAGGTATTTCCGGAAATGGGAAAAAAATATAAGGAACTGGATACATTATTAAAGCATTATATCTCTGGTGCCGTCTATTTAAAAATACGCATTCTTAATAAAATTAAGGAATGTAAGGAATTAGTAAAACAGATGGGGGATTTAGGAATAGAATTTTCAAAAAATGAAAGATATTGGGAATATAGAAAGACAAATCCTGAGAGGATTTATTTATAGGGGACGGTGCAAAACTTTATTAACTTTATAATTTCGCTATAAAATCAAATCCTCCAAAAATAAAGTTTATCCAATCTTTACGAGCTTTTATAACCAAACAAAAACTAAAAAACGCGTCCAAAGTTTTCCCTTGTCCCAATTTTTTCTTTTTCTTTACTACACCCTGCCCATTTCATTAGCACTTAGCACTGAAAACTATCCATAAAAATTAACAAAGTTGTGCACCGTCCCCAAAGACTTTTATTTTTTATTTCGTATATTTCTTTATATAATACTAATTATAAAATATTCTTTCAACACTCTTAAAAAATGAGTTGACTTTTGTGCTAAATATAGTAATTATTAAATCTATGGATTTGAATAAAATGAAAGCGTGGCAGTTACTTAAGTTATTGAGAAAAAAAGAAGTTTCCAGTTATGAAATTACAGATGCTGTATTTAAGCGTATAGAGGAGAGAAAATTTATTAATGCATATATATCTATATTTAAGGAGTATGCTCTCAAAGGAGCAAGAGAGATAGATGAAAAATATAATAAAGGTGAAATCCAGAACAATCATTTTATAGCAGGGATTCCTATAGCCATAAAAGATAATATCTGTTTTAAGGGTTATCCGACAACTTGTGGTTCAAGGATGCTTGAAAAATTTATTCCACCTTATGATGCAACTGTAATAAAGAAAGTAAATTTTCACGGTGGAGTTATAATAGGTAAGACAAATATGGATGAATTTGCTATGGGGTCCTCTACTGAGACATCACATTTTGGTCCTACGCTCAATCCACATAATCCAGATTATATTCCGGGTGGTTCTTCGGGTGGTTCTGCTGCTGCAGTGGCTGATTTTCAAGCTGTTCTTGCGCTTGGAAGTGATACTGGTGGTTCAATACGACAGCCTGCTGCTTTGTGTGGCGTTGTGGGACTTAAACCAACTTACGGACTTGTTTCAAGATACGGGCTTGTTGCTTTTGCCTCTTCTCTTGACCAAATTGGAACTTTTGCAAGAGATGTTAAAGATACAGCATTACTTTTAAATGTTATTGCTGGTTATGATTCAAAAGATTCTACATCTGTAAATATTGAAATTCCTAATTATTTACAAGAAATTGAAAAGGGGATTAAAAATTTTAAAGTTGGGGTGCCAAAAGAATATTTTGTGGAAGGAATTGATAAGGAAGTTAGAGAAAAAGTTGAAAACCTGATAAAAAAACTTGAGAAAGAAGGTGCAATTATTGAAGAAACATCTCTTCCTCATACTGAATATGCTATTGCTGATTATTACATTATTGCTCCATCTGAAGCAAGCTCAAATCTTGCAAGGTATGATGGTGTAAAATATGGATACAGGTCTAACACACCATCTTCTGATAAAAATTTAATAGAGATGTATTTTAACACGAGATGTGAGGGATTTGGGGCAGAAGTTAAACGCAGAATCCTTATTGGCACTTATTCTCTTTCATCAGGTTATTATGATGCATATTATTTAAAAGCATTAAAAGTGAGAACTTTAATTAAACAAGATTTTGATGAGGCATTTAAAAAATATGATTGTTTAATTACACCAACATCACCGACACCTGCTTTTAGACTTGGTGAAAAATTAGATGACCCTTTGAAAATGTATCTCTCTGATATTTTTACAATTTCTGCAAATCTTGCTGGTATTCCTGGTATCTCCATTCCAGTAGGTAAGTCCAGTAATAATCTTCCAATTGGTGCTCAGCTCCTTGCAGCACATTTTCAGGAAAAAAAATTACTACAGATTGCTTATATTGCAGAGAAACTTGTTGAAAAGGAGATTTAATTTTATGGAATATGAAGCTGTAATTGGATTGGAAGTTCATGTTCAGCTTAATACAACAACAAAAATTTTCTGTAATTGTTCAACAGAATTTGGCGCAGCACCAAATACAAATGTGTGTCCTGTATGTATGGGCTTACCTGGAGTTTTACCTGTGCTGAATGAAGAAGTATTGAAAAAGGCAATACTTGCAGGCTTAGCACTTAACTGTGAAATTGCTGAATTTAGCAAGTTTGATAGAAAACATTATTTTTATCCTGATTTACCAAAAAATTATCAAATTTCACAGTATGACCTACCTATTGCGAAAAATGGATATCTTGATATAAAAACAGGTGGAACAAAGAAACGGATACGAATACGAAGATTACATATGGAAGAAGATGCAGGTAAACTTTTACATTCAGAGATAAATGGAGTAAATTATAGTTATGTTGATTTTAATCGGACAGGTGTACCGCTAATAGAGATTGTGAGTGAGCCTGATATTTCTACCCCTGAAGAAGCACATTTATATCTTTCATTACTTAAAAATAGAATGAGATATATTGAAGTATCGGACTGTAATATGGAGGAGGGTTCCTTAAGATGCGATGCAAATGTATCCGTAAGACCCAAAGGTGCTTCTCAACTGGGGGTAAAGACAGAAGTCAAAAATATGAATTCATTCAAGGCTGTGGAAAAAGCTTTGGCGTATGAAATAAGAAGACAAATTAAATTGCTTGAGGAAGGTGAAAAAATAGTGCAGGAGACAAGACTGTGGAATTCTACAAAAGAAGTTACTATTTCTATGCGTTCAAAAGAAGAAGCTCATGATTATCGTTATTTCCCTGAGCCTGATCTTGTGCCTATTATTGTAGATAAGAAATGGGTTGAAGAATTAAAAGCTACTCTTCCTGAAATGCCGGATACAAAATTTGAGAGGTATGTAAAGGAATTTAATATTCCTGAAAATAATGCGGAAGTAATAACATCTGAAAAAGATATTGCTCTTTTTTTTGAAGAATGTTGTAAGTATTATGATAATTATAAAAGTATATCAAATTGGATTTTAAGTGAAATTTTACAGTATTTAAACAAAACACAGAAAAAGATAACCGAGCTTAAAAATTTAACACCTCAAAATTTTGTCTCACTTGTAAAGATGGTGGATAAAGGGGAAATTACAAGTAGAGTAGCAAAAGATATTGCACCTGAGATAATAGAGAAAGGGACTACTGCTGAAAAAATTGTTGAAGATAAAGGTTTAAAACAGGTAAGTGATGCTTCAGAGATAGAAAAACTTGTGGATGAGGTTATTAGCGAAGAGGTAGAAGCTGTAGAGAAATATAAATCTGGCAAGACAACTGTTATTGGTTATCTTGTGGGCAAGGTGATGAGAAAATCTAAAGGCAAAGCAAACCCTAAAATTGTAACAGAACTTTTCCAGAAGAAACTTTTGTAATTACAAAAGGAATTATAAAATCGCAAATGTCCACAATTCTGTTAAATTTTGTTTGATGGAGAGATTATGATTATAGGTGTAATAGGTGGCTCACAATCTGACCAGGAGAATTTAGAAATAGCTTATAGATTAGGAAAACTCATTGCTCAGAATGGGTGGTTTCTTATATGTGGTGGACTTACCGGAATTATGGAATATGCTTGTAAAGGGGCGTATGAAGAGGATGGTATAACAATTGGAATTTTGCCTGGCGGCGATAAATCATCTGCAAATCCTTATGTAAAGATTCCCATTGCTACAGGAATTGGCTTAGCACGAAATTTTATAATTATAAATACGGCAGATGTGTTAGTTGCAATTGATGGAAGATACGGAACTTTAAATGAGATAAGTGCTGCACTTAATTTGAGTAAAAAAGTTATAGCAATTAATTCTTGGAAACTTAAAAAATCTGGTGAAATTGATACGAATCTTTTTTTTGAAGTTAACTCACCAAATGAAGCAATTAAATTAATTAAAGAATGGAATAAGTATGGGACATAAGCCTTTTGTTCATTTACATATTCATTCACATTATAGCTTACTTGACGGTGCAATAAAAATACCTGATTTAATTAAAAAATCAATTGAAATGCATTTTCCTGCAATTGCACTTACGGATCACGGGAATATGTTTGGTGCGATAGAATTTTATCAAACAGCAATGTCAATGGGTATTAAGCCAATAATTGGAATAGAATTTTATGTTGCACAGGATTCCAGATTAAAGAAAGAAAAGAAACTTGCGGCAAAAGAGTCACCATCTCATTTAGTTTTACTTGCAAAAGATATTGAAGGGTATAGAAATTTAATGAAACTTTCTTCTATTGGATATGTAGAAGGATTTTATTATGTACCAAGAATTGATAAAGAAGTTTTGAGACAATATTCAAGAGGACTTGTTGCATTGTCAAGTTGTATTCAGGGTGAAATTCCTAAGAATATTATTAATGGAGACGAAATCAATGCCAGACGCATAGCCTATGAAATGAAAGAAATATTTGGTAAGGATTTTTACCTTGAAATACAATATCATCATCTTATAGAAGAAGAAAAAGCAATAAAAGGGATATTAAAAATTTCAAAGGACCTTTCTATTCCAATAGTTGCTACAAATGATGTGCATTATCTCAGTCCAGATGATTATGAAGCTCACGATATTCTGTTATGTATTCAAACCCAGAAGCAAGTAAATGACAAAGACCGGATGAGAATGAAGACAAATGAATTTTATTTGCGTTCCTATGAAGAGATGGCAACACTTTTTGCAGAAATTCCTGACAGTTTGAAAAATACTCTTGAAGTAATGGAAAAATGTAATCTTATGCTTAATTTTGGAAAACATAGGCTGCCAAAATTTGAGACTCCAGATGGAGTTCCACCTTATGAATATTTAGAAAAGATTGCTATTGAAGGCTTAAAGAGACGTTATCCTACTAATTATAATGAAAAAATGAAAAATTTAGAATATGAGCTTAATGTTGTAAAAAATATGGAGCTAGCTGAATACTTTTTAATTGTGCAGGATTTTATAAATTTTGCCAAGAGTAGAGGTATAATGGTAAGCCCTGGGAGGGGGTCAGCAGCTGGCAGCTTGCTTGCTTTTTGTCTTGGAATTACAGATATTGACCCATTGAAAAATGGACTATTCTTTGAAAGATTTCTCAATCCAGAAAGAATATCTATGCCTGATATTGATGTTGATTTTGAAGATACAAGACGAGATGAAGTTATTAAATATGTGAAAAACAAATATGGTGATGATAGAGTAGCACAGATTATAACTTTTGGAAAATTTAAGGCAAAAGCTGTTGTCAAAGGTGTTGCAAGAGCTTTGGGTATAAGCTTTAATGAAGCAAATGCACTGACAAAAATTATTCAAGATACTACATTGAGTGAAGCGTGGGAAAATTCTAAGGAATTACAAAATATAATTAATAGAGATGAAAAATATAAAAAATTATGGGAGATTTCACTTAAGCTTGAGGGAATAATAAGTAATGCAGGCACACATGCAGCAGGTGTTGTTATCTCAAATGAACCTTTGATAAATTATACACCATTCTATTATCAATCAAAAACAAAAAGTGTTGTAACACAATATGATATGGATACATTAAAAGAGATAGGTTTACTTAAAGTAGATTTACTTGGATTAAAGACCATTACAGTTATTAAAGAGACACTATCACAGATAAAAGAAAATGAAAATAAAGAGATTGATATAGATTCCATTCCATATAATGACAAAAAGACATTCAAATTACTTCAAGAAGGAAATACATTAGGTATATTTCAGGTAGAATCGCCTGGGATGCGTAAACTTTTAAGGAAAGCAAAGCCGACGAAATTTTCTGATATTGCTGTTCTTATTGCGTTGTATCGGCCAGGGCCACTTCGTTCTGGTATGGATGAAATGTTTGTAAGACGAAAAAATAAACTTGAGGAAGTAAGATATGCTCATCCTTCATTAAAACCTGTTCTTGAAGAGACTTATGGTGTTATTGTTTATCAGGAGCAGGTAATGAAAATTACCCAGATTATAGGGGGTTTTTCGTTAGGACAAGCGGACCTGATCCGTAAAGCAATGTCAAATAAAAATCCAGAAGAAATGGAGCGACAGAAAAAATTATTCCTTGAAGGAGCAAAAAAGAATAAATTTCCAGTTGAACTTGCTGAAAAAATTTTTCAAGATATAGCACAATTTGCTCAATATGGTTTTAATAAATCTCATAGTGTGGCTTATGCTGTGGTAACATATAGAACTGCTTATTTAAAAGCAAATTATCCATATGAATTTATGGCTGCTTCTTTAACAAGTGAGATAGGTAAAAAAGTTGAAGATATTCTAAAATATATAAGAGAAGCAAAAAAAATGAAACTTGAAATTATGCCACCTGATGTAAATACTTCTGATGTTGTATTTAAAGCAAAAAAGATAAAATCTACTGATGGAAACGAGAAAAAAGCAATAATTTTTGGACTCTCAGCAATGAAAAATGTTGGGACAAAAGTTGCCGAAGTAATTGTGCGGGAAAGAGAAAAGAATGGAAAATATAAAGATATTATGGACTTCTTTTTAAGACTTGATGCAGGGGTTTTAAACAAAAAAGTAATAGAAAGTTTAATTAAAGCAGGTGCGCTTGATTGTTTTGGAATCCCGAGAAAATTTTTAATGTCAAATTTTGAAAATTTAATAAGAGATGCAGAACGATTAAGAGAAGAAAAAGAAAAAGGACAAATGAATTTATTTAGCTCAACTGAAAGAAATATTACTGGCGTATATAATGAATTTAAGAAATTTGAAAAGGAAGATGAATGGGAAATTAAAGATAAATTAAAATATGAGAAAGAGGTGCTTGGATATTACTGGTCAGCTCATCCGCTTGACAGTTACAAAACCCTTATAAAAAGAATTACAAATATAAATTTGGATGAACTTGATAAATATCCTGAAGGATATAAATGCTGTATTGTGGGTGTTGTGGCAATGATACAGGAACGTGTGTTTGATAGGAAAGAGAATAGAAGAATGGCTTATGTTGAGATTGAAGATAAAAATGGAAATGTAGAAGTAAATGTTATGCCTGAATTATATGAAAAAACATATGATATTCTTAAAAGTGATGAACCTATAATTTTGAAAGGGACTTTAAAAACAGAGGGTGAAAATGTATATAAAATAGATGCAACAGATATTTTACCTATTAATAGAGCTAAAGAAGTAAAGTTGAGGTCTGTCCATATTAAAATTCCATATTCAATTGCAGGTGATGAAGAGAAATTAAAAAAAGTAAGAGATATATTGCTTAACAACAGAGGCTCTGCAAGTGTATTCTTGCATTTTATAAATGGCAAAGAAAAAATAACAATGAAAATTCCATCAGCACTTTATGTAAATCCAACCGACAAATTTGTTCAGCAGATAAGTCAACTTATTGGTGAAGATTCTGTATATTTTGGATAAATACAAGTAATGTATTACCAAATTTTTTTATTGGGCTTTTTTACAATTGTTACTCAGATTGTGCTCCTACGGGAAATTATTTCTACATTCTCAGGAAATGAACTTTCAACAGGTATAATGCTTTTTGCATGGCTTTTAGGTTCAGGTTTGGGAAACTTCTTTTCAAAGAAATATATAAATAAATTCAAAATAGAAATCAACCATCTTTTTTTAATTAATTTGCTTTATTTTTTATTAATAATATTTTTAATTAGAAGGCTTAAAACATTTCTGGGTTTTATCCCAGGTGAAATTGTTGGAGTGGTCCCACTTCTTTATTTTTCAGTAATTTTTATCTCTTCATATTGCATAATCTGGGGAATAAGTTTTGGCTCGCTTTATTATTTACTTAAAGTAAAATATTTCACAAAGTTCAGTGAAAGTAAATTATATTATATAGAATCTATAGGCGCTGCTGTAGGTTCAATTATTACTACTTTTTTATTAATTCGAATAAGTTCTATTTTTTTTATAATTGCGCTTCTTTTATCTTTATTGGGTATCTCTTTCTTTATAGAGAAAAGGAAAATTAATTTGCAATTTATTTTATCTATATTTTTTGCTTTTATTTTAATCTTTTATCAGAGAAATTTAAATCTTATAACTGAAAAATGGCGAATCGGTGATTTTAAGATAAAAAATATTACTGAAAGTTTTTATGGAAAAATTGTGGTAATAAAAACAGGTAATTGCTATTCTTTTTATAATAATGGCGTGTTTTTATTTTCCACAGGCGATGATATATCTCCACAGATTGATGTTTCTCTTGCACTTAGCGAAGCACCAATGATTAAAAAAGTCTTAGTAATTGGCGGTAATTATAAAATAATAAAAATGCTTGCTGAAAATCCATTAATTGATTTAATATGTTATATTGAATTTGACCCTGCGTTAATTAATATTCAAGGCTCTATTATAAAAAATAATTATTTTACACATCCAAAAGTAATACTGTTAACAGGTGATGCAAGATATTATGTTAGAAAAATAAAAACAAAATTTGATTTAATTATAAGCTCCTTACCAGACCCTGTAAATCTTCAAATTAATAGATTTTATTCTGTTGAATTTTTTAAATTGTTAAAACAGAAATTATCATCTGATGGTGTATTTTATTTTAAAATAAGTTCATCAGAAAATTTTATCAGTAAATCACAGGGATTGTATACAGGATGTGTTTATAAAACTTTAAAAAAAGTTTTTAAAGATGTAATAGTTTTGCCCGGTGATCAAAATTATTTCCTTGCAAGTAATAATAAAGGAATAATAACTATTGACCAAAAATTAGTAGAGCAGAGAGGATATATAAATAATGTGAAGTCAGACTATTTCTTTAAATATTTCCTTAAGTTTAATTTTGATGAGTTTAGAATAAATAATCTACTTAATAGTATAAATTATAGCGCAAAAATAAATACAGATTTAAGACCAATAAGCTATCTTTATGGAATAATATTATGGACAACAAGATTTAATGAAGGTATTAAAAGAGTTTTTTTAAAATTGTATAGTATGGATTTTAAACTAATACTTGTAGGAGTTTTAATTATATTTTTAATTTTATTCTTCTTGATAAAGACTGAAGATGGAAGTATATTACTTTCCATAGGTAGCATAGGATTTACTGAGATTTCACTTGAAATATTTATAATTCTTGCCTATCAGATAGTGCGTGGATATCTTTATAGCAATATTGGAATAATATTTTTTAGTTTTATGGCAGGGCTTGCAATTGGAAGCTTTATATATCAGAAAATAAAAATACATATCACAGATATGTTTTATTTAATTCAGTTTATGTTTATATTTATCCCTTTGGTATTGTATTTATGGTATAATTTAATTCAGCTTATCAATATTGAATTTATTCAAGATATTATGTTTATAATTTCAGTATTTGGATTCAGCATATTGAGTGGAATTCAGTTTCCAACAGCAGTAAAGCTTTTTTCAGACAAAAGATACGGAGCAGGTAAAGTAAATGGAGTGGACCTTGTATCTTCTTCGCTCGGAGCTATAATAATTTCACTAATTATTGTCCCTCTATTTGGGTTAATAAATCTTCTTTTGCTGCTTACAGTAATAAATCTATTTGCTTTTTTAATTTTAAGTGCTAAATTTAAAACATTACGATTAAGGTATAAAGTTTATACGAGCTTATAATATAAAATTTTATAATATGAGGGAGGATATAAAGATGTTAATAGGTATAATTACTGATACGCATGAAAATATGGATAAAATAAGAAAAGCAGTTAAGATTTTGAATGAACGAAAAGTTGATATTGTCCTTCATTGTGGTGATATTATCTCACCAATAACATTTAAAGAATTCAAAAATTTGAATTGTGGTATAGAATTTGTTTTTGGGAACAATGATGGTGAAAGGGTTTTTTTGGTTGAAAAGTTTAAAAATAAAGGCAGATTTCATCCACCAGGATATGAATTTGAACTTGATGGCAAGAAATTTATAATGATGCATGAGCCTGTAGGTATAGAGGCTTTAGCAGAGAGTGGTAAATATGATTATATTATATATGGACATACACATAAACAAGATTTAAGAAAGATAGGGAAAGGTATGATTATCAATATTGGTGAAACAGGCGGCTGGATAACCGGTAAATGCACTATTGGTATCCTCAACCCACGGACTAACGAACTTGAAATATTGGAAATTTAAAAATTAAGCCTAAATAAAAATAGAATTGTTTTATAGAAGATTATAAGTGGAGTAACTGTCAGGCTACGAAGCTACGCCCACCAAGACTTGCTCCCTCTCTTTTTTCTACTCTGGCTGAAAGACGAATTTTATTTATTTTTAAAACTTGATATTATATATTAAATGAATATTTTTACTAAAGTTAGAAAAAAGTGTAAAAATTATATATTGAAGGGGTAGGAGGTAAAAATTATGAAAACAATTTCAGCAAATATACCAGATGAATTATATAATATAATTACCAGAAAAATATTTCCTATCCAGTATAAAGATATAAATGAACTTGTAACAAAGGCATTAAAAAAGTTTATAGCAATTGAGACAAGGAAGCAATTAAGGGAAAGGAGCAGAAAATTAAAAATAAAGAAAAGAGAAATATTAAAGGAAGTGGAATCTATAAGATATGGAAATTAGAATTTTTGCAGATACAAATATAATGATATCAGGGATATATTTTAATGGAATAGAAGCGAAGTTACTGGATAAAAATATATTAATATTTACATATCAGATACAGTATTAGAAGAATTAAACTATTTTGTTAAAAATAGATATAGGAGATTGAAATATATAAGTGCAAAAGAAGCGGAATATTATTTAAGATTAGCATTATTAGATATAGAAGGGATAATAAAAGAAGAAAAATATAAAAGATATATAAAAGAAGCAGAGAAATTAATAGAAGACCCAGTGGTTTATATCTTTGTAAATCAGGCATTGGAAATTTTATTAATACTACATCACCTCTTTTATAATTCATCATACTTTTCCATTCCTTCTGCATTCCAATCTTCTTCTAATACTGTAAATTGTGATAAGTATATTGGTTTTAATTTTACCTCATTAATTGCATCATTTTCTTCTTTTATGGGAAAATCTTTCTCATCAAATCAAAAAAGTAATAATTACATATTTTTCACCCTTAATTTTAGCCCTTTGTAATGGGTGAATAACACCATTTTTATAGATACCTTTTACAACTTGCATAATATTTATACCTCTAAAAAATTTAGATTAATATAAATATACCCACTAAAATAAAATTTTCAAGCTAAAAGTAAAAGAATTAACAATTTTCTCTTTTCCTTTAAAATTTCAGTTGGAAGTGACTAAAAGAAGAATGTAATATAAAGACGATTGGCTTTATTGAATAATATTTTTATAAGTTTGTCCGCTCCTCTTTTCTACTTTGATTATTAATATTTCTTTCATCTGTTCATCTATCATATATAATATTCTATATCTCCCTATTCGTTTTCTTCTTATATTCCTATATCCTTCTACTTTTATTGTCCCCCTATGAAATGGGTCTTTTTCTATTTCTTCACAAGCCTTTTCTATCCTCTTTTTTAAAACCTTACTATACTTCTTTATTTGCTTATAACTTTTAGGGGAAAATATTAATTTATATTTCATTTGAATACTTCTTCTTTTGTATAGTATTTGCCTTTTTCTTTCATTGCTTTTGCTTCAAGTATATCCTTATAATCTTTATCTGTTAAAATTTCATCTCTATTCAAAATTTTTACTTTGATAATATTTGTTTCAATTTTTTCTGGTTTAATTATTCTCAAAACACCATTAGTATATATTGCCTCTACTTGTTGCATAATAAAAACTCCCTTAAAAATTTTATTATAATAAATTTAATGAAAATAAAAAAAATTTCAAGAGAAATATAAAAATAACAGAAATTTCTCTTTTCCGCCTCATATTTAAGGAAGGAGTTGAAATTACAAAAGAAATTAGATATATTTCATAATAATGAAGAGATGAGAAAGGTGAAATTATGATTTTATTTTATATTTTCTCTTTTAAAATTTCAGTTGGAAGTGATTAAAAGAAGAATGTAATATAAAGACGATTGGCTTTTTTTCACACTGTCTCAAATTCCATCTTCTTCAATTTATCTATTGGTATCCTTTTACTTACATTTAATATTTCTATCCCTATTACATTATCTTTTTCATCATAGTCTAATATTATTCCTTTTGCTACTTCCTCAGATTCTATTATTTTTCTCTCATCAAGTCTAAAATATATTGTATCATTTTTTGTATCTACTTTTATTTTCATATCCTTTTTCTCCTTAATCTCCTATCAAAAAATAATGTTATAATTTTATATTTACCTTTCTTCTTTAAATGTTACAATTATTCTTAAATATCTATTCCTATATTCTCCTAGGTCTGTTAAATATATTAAATTAACACACCTAAAGGTGTGTTTCTACATTTTT
>CAZSCZ010000008.1:0-23909 GCA_964605455.1 uncultured Spirochaetia bacterium | reverse complement strand
TTGAGTATACCCAATTTATAACACCTATTTGTTCGGTTTAATTTAAGTAAAACATACCATACAAAATCATACCAATCTCGCCCCTTTACTCTTTTTTTCCATCTTCTACAAAGCATAGCGTGCATTTTGCTTGCAAAAAGGTCAGGCAAAGAATATACTCTCACAGAGAAAGGAATCGGCTGTAATAAATATTTTACCTCTGTTGAAAAGCCTGTTGCAGGTTGAGTGTCTACCTCTATCTTAATTTTAATAATTTGGTTTTTTGGAAATTGATTAATAATATTTTCATCTATTACAATATTCTGTAACATTCTTCTTATGTTTACTCTTAAAATAGCAGATTGAATAGGTGTTTGAAATGTCTTTTCAAGTAATTTTATCTCTGATTCAATGCCAAATGAATTTAGTTCTATATTAACAAAATGAATATACTTTTCTAATTTAAAATCTGCTGATGGTTCAATTAATGAAAAATCAATATCTTCGGAAAATCTGTCTATTCCATATAATATTCTCAATGCTGTTCCACCATAAAATGCTGCTTTTTCAAAAAACTTTGCCCGCCATAATCCTAATAATGACAATTTTTGTAAAATTTTTAGTAAACTATTTATATAATCTTCCCTTTTTTCAAACTTATATTGAAAAAACATTTTTTCAATTGCTTTGACCATAATTTTATTCCTGCATACTAAATTTAATTTAATAATTTATATATGAAAGAAAGTTTTTTCAATTTATAAACTTCTGCATAGAGTTTCAGTTTTTGAGAATTAAGCAGTTTAAATTGGTTTATATCTATTCTAAGGTCTTCAAACAGATATTTTTTTGTCTCTTTGAGAGAACGTAAAGAAATATTTTTATCTATATAGACTTTATCAATAAGTGCTTTTTCAGCTTCTGCAATCAAAAATGACCGATTTAATCCTATTTCTAAAATATCAATTCCATAAGGATAGGCATACGAAGGTATATGTTTATAAATGAATAAACCTACAGGTGTGCTAAATCTTTTATTATATTTCATTGTAACAGAGGTTACAGTTTCTATGCGTTCAGGTATCAGCCCATAATATGATAATGCATATTCTAAAGATATATATGAGGGACCATAAATCATATTGGCTAATACTTCTCTTGAAAATGGGTTTCTTCTATATTTCTCTCCAAATATATATATACCTTTTTTTATACGAATAATATCACCTGATTTTAATAATTTTTTTATCTTATCACGTGGATATTTATATTTCTTTAAACTATCAAGTAAAATTTGATAATCAAATTCTTCAGTTAATATCTTATTTCTTAATACAGAAACCATCTTCTTAATTGTCTATTTTTTGTAGTAAGTATGCAAAATGTCTACTTACTGCTTATTTTTTAACAATATAATTTATTCATCTTTAAAAATCAAGTTTTTTATTTAGGGGGACGGTGCACAACTTTATTAACTACTAAAAAAGTTGATATAATCTCTATTCAGATAATCAGGTCTTCAGCCTTATTCTTTTGGTTTTTCAATCGTATCTTTATTTTTTTATCACCGTGTTTTTTTGCGACAATAAGGTGCTTAGTCTCAGCAATTTATTTCTCTTTTATATTATATAAAGAAAATATAGAAAGAACGAATTTTTGTATAATTTTTATACATCTAAATAGTAATTATTTCACAGTCTATTTTTTTATTTTAATTTCAGTGGAAAACTAACCGAAGTTTTATGTAGAAACAGCATTTTTTGTAAAAAAACTTATAAAATATGTGATACTATTACAGGTGGCTGGCATAATTTTTGCTAATTTATTTTTAAGAAAGTAATGAAACATATGAAGCGTATATTCACATTTATTTTGCTGGCTTTAAGTATATGCTTGATAAATAATAGAACGGTGTATGGTGCGCTTATTTTAAATATTAATAATTCTGGCAATGCTACAAATAGAATTTTAAATTCAACACCTCAAACTGATAAAGAGATTATAGCATTTAAGATTAGCTCAGATATTGCTGATATTGCTATTACTTCTATCCAAATTTCGCTTAATTATTCTGGCACTTCTACTGATACTGATTTTACTAATGCAAAACTTTTTAATGATATATCCACAATTGGGACTTATGAATCAGGTGAAATTCAAATTGGAAATACTATAGCTGAACCTTCCTCTGGTATCCTTTATTTTGGTTCTATCACAGGTTTTACTGTTTATAGTAATTCTTCCACTAATTTGCTACTTATATTAACGCATAAATCCCTCACATCTGGTGAAGGATTACAGGCATTTATACTTGAAGGCTGGGTTAAAGGTGAGACAAATTCTGTGCTTATCACAAATACTACTTCAATCACAGGCACAAAGAAACTGGTGCCTTCTGATTTGATTGTCTCTAATATTACTAATGGAGATGCTGGTGGCTATATCTTTACTTCATCTGCTGAATCATTAAAAGAGATTTTTGCATTCTGTATCTCTAATAATGGCTCTGAAGATTTGACTATTAATAACATTTATATTAGCCTGTTCTATATAGGCACAGCTACTAATACTGATTTTTCGTTTGCCAAACTTTATGATGATGGTGGAACACTTGGAACTTTTGATGGTCCTGATACACAGATTGGTTCTACAATTAATTCTTTTACCAACATTTTGAGATTTACAAATAATTTTGTTTTATCTGCTAACACAAAAAAGAATCTTCTAATTACGATTGACCATTCAGCACTCACTTATGGTGAAGGCTTAAAGGCAAAACTTTTTTATAATGCTATTGAATCTACTGGTAATTATACAGGAACTAATATTTATTCTACAAACACATTCTTCTCACATACCAAAAAAGTGCCGGGTGGTATTTTTATTAATAATATTGCGTCTGGTGATGCTAATCTTAAATATATCACAAAATCCGCTGCAACTGATAGAGAAATCTTATGTTTCAGAATAAGTGCTACTACTGGTGAAAGGATTGTTGTCAATCGCATAAAAGTTTCACTTGCTTATACAAATGGTGCAACTGATGCTGATTTCACAAATGCACGTATTACTTATGATAGCGGTGCAATAGGAACTTATGCAGCAGAACCTATTATTACCACTGTTACCAATCCTTTAAATGGTATTCTAATTTTTTCAAATATTACTGGATTTACTTTAAATGAAAATTGGGCAACAAATCTTTTATTAATTATTGACAAATATACAACAGGTGCGGGTGAAGGCTTAAGACCTTATATTTTAGCCGGATGGATTAAAGGCACAGGACTTGATACAAAGACTAACATCACCTCATCAAGTAATGCTATTGGCATCCTTAAAATTGGCTCTACTGTAATTCATCTTACAAATCAAGATATTGGTGATGCTTCTGATAATTATTTAACTAAATCATCTGAAAATGACAAAGAAATTATATGCATAAAGATAAGTTGTGATAAAGGCGAAAGCTGGTGTGCCACAACAATGAAATTCTCACTTATTTATTCAGGTGGTGCATCTTCCAATGATTTTACCAATGCAAAACTCTATGCTGATTCAGGTAATATCGGAACATTTGATGGAACAGAAACACAATTAGGTGATGCTATTACAAATATTCCAGCTACAAAATTAATTTTTAGTATTACGGGTTTTACTTTACAGCCAAATAAATCTACAAATGTATTACTTGTAATAGCACATAAAAATATGACGCCTGGTGAAGCAGTAAAAGCGCAAGTTCTTGCTGGCACAGCAGGATTTACAGGAAGTGGAACATATACAGGGCTAACTATTTCTGGCACAGGAACTCATACAGGCTCAATTAAACAGGTGCCTGCTGATATTTATACCTCTATTTTGAGTAATGGCGATTCTGCTTTAACTTCTCTTACTAAATCATCTGAAAATTATCATGAGCTCATATCTTTTAAACTTTCTGCCACAGTTAGTGAAGATGTAGCAATAAACAGAGTAAGGATAAGTCTTGCTTATTTTAATGGAGCAAGCGACTCGGATATTACAAATTGTAGGTTATTTATTGATAAAAATAGTGATGGCACTTATGATGCTGGTGATACTTTACTTTTAACTTTAAATCAACCTTCGTCTGGTATAATTGATTTTACAGGCATCACAGGTTTTACGCTTTTTGAAAACTCAACTACAAATTTACTTGTAACAATAGCTCATTCTGTTATGTCATCTGGGGCAGGGATTCAGGCTTATATTAAGACAAATGATGTTACAGGTGTGGGTATTATTACTGGTTATACTAATTCATCTTATGGGTCAGGTAATGGTGTGCTTAAAAGAGTGCCTTCGGATTTGATTGTGCAGAACATTAATACAGGTAATGTAGCTTCAACTTATATAAATAAATCTTCTGAAATTAATAAAGAGATAATCTGTTTTAAATTATCTGCTACTGCTGGTGAAAGTATTATTTTATCAAGTATAAAGATAAGCCTTTTTTATCAAGGTGGCTTCTCTGATACTGATGTTACAAATGCAAGGATATATTTTGATACAGGAACACTTGGAACTTATGATGGCACAGAAACTCAAATTGGAAGCACAATCTCCGAACCAACTGGTGGTATTCTAAATTTTACTGGACTGAGTGGAATCACAATTTTTGAATCTAAATCCACAAATATATTGCTTATTATTGAACATTCTTCTTTAAATAATGGATATAAAATTCAGGGAGTTGTTGAACAAGGATTTATAACAGGTGGTGGCGACTATACTCTTGATACAATTACTTCTATAAGTAATGCTTATGCAACCACCAAACAAGTTGGAAACGAAATCTTTGTAAGTTTTGTTTCCAACGGTGATTCTATTAATAAATCTTTAACAAAAGGGGCAGAAACTTATCATGAGCTTATAGCTTTTAAGCTTTCAGCAGGTGCTGGCGAAGATATGGTTGTAACACGAGTTAAAATTTCTCTCAATTATACAAACTCTGCTACTGATACAGATTTCACAAATTTTAGATTGTTTATAGATAGTGGCATTTATGGAACTTATGAGGGGGTTGATACTGCAATAGGTTCTATTGTGAATGAGCCTTCTGCCGGGAAAGTAGTTTTTACTGGTATTACAGGTCTGACTGTGCCTGAGAACAGCACAAAGAATCTGCTTATAACATTCCAGCATCCAGCGCTTTCTGCTGGTTCAGGAATAAGGGGAGTAGTTGGTACAAACTATATAAAAGCCTGGGGTATTGTAACTTCACAAACTGATTATTCTGCTGGTGCATTCTCTGGTGTGCTTAAAAAAGTGCCTGCTGATCTGATTATAAAAAATAATAATGAAAGTGATTGCGCTTTAAAAGTCCTTTCAAGTAGTGCTGAATCTGATGTAGAAATTATCTCTGTCCATTTATCAGCGTCTATTGGAGAAAATATTTCTATCAATCAAATTGAGATAAGCTTAGATTACTATGGTGGAACAGATGTTACAAATTTTAGAAATTCTTATATATATGAAGATGTAGCAACTATTGGCAAATGGCTCCTCGGTATTGATACTACACTACTTGGTTCTGTTTACTGGTTTACAAATAGAATTTTGATTACAGGTATAAGTGGTTTTGTTATTCCTGAAAACTCAAGCAAAGATATAATTTTAAAGCTTGACCATATAGAATTAGGAACAGGTGAAGGAATTAGAGCAAGAATAATGACAGGCAAGATTACAGGCACAGGCGAATACACATCTGAAACAATAACTTCTTTAAGTAATGTTTTTGGCACTCCTAAAAGAGTCCCAAGTCTTATTGTAACAGGATTAACTCAGGGTGATGCTGCACAAACTACTTTAACCAAAAATAATGAAAACTACAGAGAAACTATTGTTTTTAATCTCTCGGCAGGTGAGGGTGAAACATTACAAATAAGAGAGATAAAATTAAGTCTTATTTATAATGATGGTGCTGTAGATACTGATTTTACCAATGCAAGACTATTTATTGACCTTGGAACCACAGGCACTTATGATGCCTCAGATGTTCAAATCGGAAACACAATTATAGAACCTTCTTCGGGTCTCCTTCTCTTTACAAATATTACTGGATTTTCTTTGCAACAGTATCAATCAACTAATATTCTTCTTACAATCGGTCATATTGCAATGGATTCTGGTGAGGGGATATATGCAACTTTAAAATCAAACTGGATAACTGTTGTATATTCTCCATCTGGTATAACAAATTATTCTATTGGTTCAGCAACAGGAAATAAAAAAGAAGTTCCAGGCACTTTAACTATTCTTTCTTCTGTTTTAAGTGGCGATGTAGGTATGAAATATCTCTTAAAATCACCAGAGAATTATAAAGAAATAATTGGCTTTGAACTTTCGGCAAGTCGTGGTGAAGATATTATAATTCAGCAAATAAAAATTTCGCTCAATTATGGGAACGGTGCATCTGATACTGATTTTACAAATGCACGACTTTTTGTGGATTTAGGAACAACAGGCACTTATGACGGAGCTGATAATCAGTATGGCATTACAATCAGTCAACCTTCCTCTGGTGTGATTACTTTTAGCAGTATTACAGGACTTACTCTACGAGAATTGCAGACCACAAATATTTTAATAACAATTGACCATAAGAGTATGACTTCAGGTGAATCTGTCAAACCTTATCTTAATATAGGGTGGATTAATGCTTCAGGTGATTATACAGCTAATGCCATAACATCTGTAAGCAGTGCCACAGGTGTTACAAAAACTGTTGGTGGTGATTTGTATGTAAGTCTATATACTCAGGGTGATATTAGTATTCGCTCACTTACAAAAAATACTGAAAATTATCATGAACTCTTAGGCATCAAACTCTCTGCTTCATCCGGCGAGGATTTGATTATCAACAAGGTGCAAATAAGTCTTAATTATTATAATTCTGCAGCGAATAGTGATTTTACAAATTACAGGTTATTTATTGATACTGGCACCATAGGAACTTATGAAGGAATTGATACGCAGATTGGAAATACTGTTGATGATACTATTTCTGGGTTTATAGAGTTTAATAATATTTCAGGTCTAACAGTTAATGCAGGTGGAGTGAAATATCTTCTTTTAACAGTTCAACATCCTGTTCTTGCAAGTGGCAAAGGAATTCAGGCACAGGTTTTTTCAAGCAATATAAAATTTTACGGTAAAGCAAGTGTTTTAACAAATTATTCATCTGGCAGTGGCTCTGGTTTTATTAAAAAAGTTCATTCAGAGATTTATATTACTCTTAATAATGTAAATGATGTGGCAAAAAGCTCATTACTTTCAAGTGATGAATATGATATTGAAATAATAGCATTTAGTATAAGTGTAGGCACTGGTGAAGATGTAACAATAAATGATATTAATATCACGCTCAATTATCTTGGTGGAGTTGACCCAACCAATTTTTATAATGCAAGAATATTTAGAGATATTGGAACAATTGGGAATTATGTATTTGCACAAGAAGGTGTTGCAGGTGCAATTGATACTGATGCTTTGTTTACAAATGTAATTCAATTTACAGGATTAAATTATGTTATATCTGAAAACACAAAGACGAATTTTATTGTAATAATTGACCATTATGCCTTACAGAGTGGTGATGGCATAACACCGTGGATAAAGGCAGGCGGTATTACAGGCACAGGGAATTATACAGGGGGAATCATAACAAACACCACAAGCATAACAGGAGCAACAAAGATAGTAGGTGGAGAGATATATATAACAAATGTTAACACAGGGGATGTAATGGAGACCACACTTACGAGTGGAGCAGAGAACAATCGTGAGATTTTGTTATTACGCATAAGTGCGAACAGTGCCGAGGATATGGTAATTCAGCGGCTAAAGGTATCACTTGCATATAATGATGGAGCAGTTGATAGTGATTTTACGAACATAAGGCTATATTATGACACTGGCGCAGCTGGAAATTATGATGGCACAGAGACACAGATAGGTAGCACAATTACAGAGCCATCATCAGGTATTGTGATATTCAGCAACATAACAGGGTTCACTGTTACAGCAGGCAATGCCACGAATGTGCTTATAGTAGCAGGGCATATAGGAATGGAGTCAGGCGAAGGTGTAACAGCAATAGTTCTAAATGGTTGGGCAGAAGGAGTAGGAGTGGTAAGTGGAGTAACGGATACATCAGATGGAACAGCAAATGGCATAAGAAAAGAAGTGCCCGGAACTCTTTATGTGGCTAATGTAAGTAATGGTGAGTTGTTAAAGAAATATTTATATAAAATAGGAGAAACAAACAGAGAAATAATTGGGCTAAAACTTTCAGCAAGTGTTGGAGAAGATATAACACTTGCAAGTGTAAAAATAAGCCTTGATTATGGTAATGGTGCAACTGATACTGATTTTACAAATGTAAAGTTGTTTATTGATACAGGAACTATTGGCACTTATGAAACAGGGATTGATACAACACTTGTGGGAAGTGTATCACAGCCTTCATCTGGAGTTGTGCTATTCAATGGAATAACTGGAATTACTATACCTGAAAGTAGTGTAAAATATTTATTAATGATACTTGATTATAAAACATTAAATATTGGAGAGAGCATAAAAGGGATAATAAGTGAAAGCAACATAACAGCTGGTGGGGTATATACAATTGAACAGATAAAGTCTACGGGAAATTATGAAGGAATAATAAAGATTGTGCCGAATGAAATAACAGTAAAATTAAATCCAGCAGGTGATGCAAATACTGAAAAATCTTTAACATATAGTTCAGAAACATACAAAGAAATAATTGCATTTAGAATTTCAGCAGAATCAGGTGAAAAGGTAGCAATAAAGAATATTAAAATTTCTCTTGCCTATACAAATTCTGCAACAGATACTGATTTTACAAATGCAGAGCTTTATATTGATATTTCATCAATTGGAACTTATGATGGCACAGATATTCAGATTGGTAGCACAGTTATACAACCTTCTTCTGGAACAGTAGAATTCACAGGAATAAATGGACTTACAGTTAAACAAGATAGTGTAACAAATCTATTACTCGTAATAAGTCATAAAGCAATGGAATATGGCGAAGGAGTAAAAGGTATAATTTATTCTAATTATGTTAAGGGAATTGGGGCAACAAGCAGTTATACAACTTATTCAAAAGGTGAAGAACAAGGACTTACAAAGATTGTCCCAAACAAACTGATTATTAACAACTTTACATCAGGTGATGCTGGTGACAATTGGCTTTTATCAAGCTGGGAGACAAATAAAGAGATAATCGCATTTACTCTCTCTTCTTTTAGTGGTGAAAGAGTAAGAATAACATCAATTGCAATAAGTCTTGATTATGTTGGTGGAGCAATAGACTCTGATTTTACAAATGCATCTCTATTCCTTGATAGAATAAATAAAGGAACCTATGATGCATCTGATGTGCAGATAGGGGCTACAATAACACAACCTTCAGCTGGAATACTTACATTTGGTAGTATTACAGGTTTTACACTTGAACCAGAAAAGTTTACAAATATATTGCTTGTAATATGGCATAAAAATATGAGTGTAGGTGAAGGGGTTACTGGTATAGTTAAAGATGGCTGGATTAAGGGAGAAGGATTATATACATCAGAAGCAATAACATCACTGAGCAATATTCAGGGGATAACAAAAACAGTAAAGTCTATTTCAATTTATGTAAGTTTAAACCAAGCAGGTGATGCTTATACAGAAAAATCCCTTACTAAAAGTGTAGTAGACAACTGCGAAACCATAGCTTTAAAATTAAGTGCAGATTTTGATGAGGATGTTATAATTACAAGATTAAAAATAAGTTTAAATTATACAAATGGCGCAACTGATACTGATTTTACAAATGCAAGGCTTTATATTGATCTTGGCACAACAGGAACCTATGATAGCTCTGATATAGTTGTAGAAAGCAATGTTACTCCTTCTTCAGGTGCAGTAATTTTCAGTAACATAAGTGGCTTAACAGTTTCTCCTAATTCCACAACAAATGTGCTTATTGTAATAAAGCATTATCAAATGGATGTAGGTGAAGGCATAATGCCTATTGTTTTAACAAACTGGGTTGAAGGCAAAGGGGTAGATTCTGGCATTTCTGATTTATCATCAGGTTCAGCTACAAATATATTAAAGATAGTGCCAGATGATATTATTCTTTCAAACAATGATACTGGTGATGCAGCATTAAAAATCCTGAATGCTTCTGGTGGTAATGATATTGAAATTATTTCATTTAAAATAAGTGCAAATGGTGTGGAAGATATTGCTATAAATAGTATAAGTTTCAGTCTTGAGTTTATAGGTGGCGCAGTAGCAACTGATTTTAATAGTGCACAAATTTATATTGACAAATCTACAATTGGGACATTTGATGGTGTGGGTGTAGATGAATATCTTGCATTCAGTGCAGCAGTTACAACAAATCTTACTTTTAATGGAATTACAGGACTGACTGTAAAAGCAAGTAGTGCTACAAATGTAATACTTATAATGGACCACGGCACTCTTAATTCTGGTGAAGGAATAAAAGCTTATATTAATTATAATAAAGTTAGTGGAACAGGACTTTATACAGCTGATAGTATTTCCTCTATCACTGCTACAACTGGTGCACCTAAAATTGTGCCTGGTGAACTTTATATCTCTCATTGTTCTAATGGTGATGCAATTATAAAGAGCTTGACAAAGTCTTCAGAAATAAATCATGAACTTATATGTATTAAACTATCTGCAAATAATGCTGAAACTCTCATTATAAATAAAATAGGATTATCACTTGATTATACTGGTGGAGCAGCAGATACTGACTTTACAAATGCAAGAATCTTTATTGATAATGGAACTTACGGAACTTATGAATCTGCTTTAGATGTGTTTATTGATTCTACAAATATTTCAAATAGCAAGCTTATATTTGAAAATATTTCAGGACTTACAGTTGTTTCAAATAATGTAAAATATCTCCTGCTTGTAACTGAGCATAAAAAGATGTCATCAGGTGAAGGTGTCAAGGCAATTGCTCTTACAAATCAATTTGAATACATTGGATTTATCTCAGATTATACAGGAAATGCTTTTGGCTCTGCTGAAGGTGTGTTAAAGAAAGTGCCCGGTAGTTTGATTATATCATCTATATCAAATGGTGATGTTGCAGATACATCTTTTACATTAACACCTGAATCTCAACGAGAAATACTATCACTTCAAATTTCTGCTACTGCTGGTGAGAATATTACATTAAATACTATTAAAATAAGCTTACTTTATGGAAATGGGGCTGATGATACACAAATCACAAATATAAAACTCTTTATTGATAACAGTATAATCGGAACCTATGAAACAGGTATTGATACAGTATTACTTGGAACTTTAACCAAACCTACAAATAATTTATTATCATTTACAAATATATCTGGTTTAACAATTTCAGAGCTTTCAAGTAAGTATATTCTTCTTATTTTTGACCATAAGAGTATGCCTATAACTGCTTATTTAAAACCTGTTGTTAAATCCAATTATATTGTTGGAACAGGGCTTTATACTGTTGAAACCATAACATCTACAACAACTATTACAGGTATAATAAAGCAAGTTAGTGGTGCAGGTGAAATTTATGTTACAATTAATTCTAACGGTGATTCTGTAAATGAGAAATATTTAACAAAATCAGCTGAAAGTATAAAAGAGATAATCGCATTTAGATTATCAGCAACACCTATTGAGAAGCGCAAGATTTTAAGTATAGCAATTTCACTATCCTACAATGGAACAGCAACAGATACTGATTTTACAAACGCACGGCTTTATTATGATACAGGGACAATTGGCACTTATGATACCGAAACTTCATCTCAGCTTATAAGTTCAGTTTCTAATCCAACAGGCACAGGTTGGATTGTGTTTGATAATATATCAGGCCTTACAATAAATTCTAACTGGGGCACAAATTTTATTGTGATTCTTGGGCATAAATCTCTTACACCAAATGAAGGTTTTATAACCTATATAAAAGATGGTGCTGTTGAAAGTGTAGGGATTGATAGTAATATAACAAATACTTCATTTAGCAATGGAAATGGTATATTAAAAAAAGTTCCTTCTGATTTATATGTGTTTAATATTAATGCTGGTAACGCAAGTAATCCTTCTTTGCGGACAAGTTATGAATATGATAAAGAGATAATCTGTTTAAGACTTTCAGCGACATCTGGCGATAGGCTTGCAATAACTTCGCTTCAGATTTCACTCAATTATGGTAGTGGCGCAACTGATACTGATTTTACAAATGCAAGACTTTTTGTAGATAAGGGAACTACGGGAACTTATGATGGTGGGACCGATACTTTTATAAGTTCTGTTGTGGCTCAACCATCATCAGGCTGGCTTAATTTCGGAGGTATTTCTGGTATCACTTTAAACGAGAATGGTGCTACCAATTTCTTGCTTGTGCTTGATCATAAAACTATGCAACCTGATGAGAGTGTCCAGGCGATTGTGCCTGCCGGATATGTGCAATCTGTCGGAGAATATACTGGGTATCCTGTTACTAATATCACTTCTGCAACTGGTATAACTAAAATTGTTGGCGGAAATGTTGTTGTTTCAATTTATACACAAAATGAGTTATATATAAAACATCTTACATCTTCACCACAGACAAATATAGAAATTCTTGGCTTGCATCTCTCTGCTGCCTCTGCCGAAGATCTAATTGTAAATCAAATAAAACTTTCACTTTCATATCAAGGAACAGCCTCTGATTCTGATTTTACAAATTTGGCTCTTTATATTGACTTGGGAACAACAGGAAGTTATGACGCTTCTGATATACAAATTGGAAACATAATTGCTGAACCTTCAACTGGTATTGTATTGTTTGATAATATTACAGGATTTACTATAACTGCTTATTCTGCAACAAATATTCTATTTGTTGCAGGACATAATATACTTAATTGTGGTGAAGGTTTACAAGGGATTATTTTTACAAACTGGATAAAAAGCATAGGTGTAAATTCTGGTGGCACAAATTATTCTTTTGGAGAAGGAAGTGGAAATGCAAAAGAAGTGCCGGGCAGACTTTTTATATATCCAGTTACAAATGGTGATACTGGTAGTAAGATACTTAGTATGAATCTTGAAAATAATGTTGAAATGTTACAGATAAGATTAAGCAGCGAACAAGGAGAAAATAAAATAGTGAATTCTATTAGCCTGAGCCTTTATAGTGCTAATTCCAGTATTAATGCTTCTGATTTAACAAATGCAAGGATTTATCTTGATGCAGGGACATCTGGAACTTATGATGCGTCTGATGTGCTTGTATCCTCTACAGTATCTCAACCTGCTTCATTGATGATACAATTCTCTAATATCTCTGGCTTGACTGTTTTTGATGGAAAAGCAACTAATCTCCTTGTTGTTGTTGGCCATAAGTCATTATCTTATGGCGATAGGATTGAAGCAATTGTGTTAAGTAATTGGATTGAATATTATGGCTCTGATACAGAATATACAAATAATTCAATAGGTAATGATGCTTATGGAGTAGAAAAAAGAGTGCCAGGAAAGATATGGGTAAGTATATATAGTAATGGAGATTTAGGAAATCACTTGCTCACAAAAGCAGCAGAGAATAATGTAGAAATAATAGGATTGAGATTATCAGCTAGCAAAGGAGAAGATGTAATAGTTGAAAGAATAAAAATAACTCTTATTTACACAAATGGCTCTACTGATAGTGATTTTACAAATGCACGGTTATATATAGATATAGATAATGATGGAGTATATGATACAGGAAGTGATATAAATATAGGTGGAACGATTGTAATGCCATCATCTAAAATATTAATATTCAGCAATATAAGTGGATTTACAGTTAATGAGAACAATACAACAAATATAATGCTTGTGATGGGTCACAAGTTAATGAGCAGTGGAGAAGGTGTGAAAGGATATATTTCAGATGGATGGGTAACAAGTATAGGAAATTATACAGGAGTAACAAACACAAGCACAGGTTCTGGCGCAGGCGTATTAAAAATGGTGCCTGCTACCTTAATTATATTTAATAATCCTTATGGAGATGCAAATAAGACCTCTTTAACAGTTGCACCAGAAAACAATGTTGAGATAATCTCAGCTAAGATAAGTAATACTGGTCCTGAAAGAGTCAAAATTGATTCAATAACTATTAGTTTAAATTACATTGGAACATCTACTAATACAGACTGGACAGCCGATTTTGCAAAACTATTTATAGATATGCCAATAATAGGAAATTGGGTGTCATCTACAGATTCAGTCCAGCTTGATGGAAACTTAAGTATGACAAGTTACACAAATGAACTTCCATTCACAGGTATAACAGGTCTTACAATTGAGCCAAATAGTGTTACAAATGTAATACTCATAATGTCACATAATACATTGACAGATGGTGAAGGTATTAGAGCAAGAGTAATGGCTGGTGGAGTTGTTGGCACAGGTCTTTTTACAGGTGGAACTGTTACATCAATAAGCAATGCTTATGGAACAAATCATATTGTAACAGGGCAATTGCAGGTAACAAGTTATACACAAGGTGATGCACATCTTACAACTTTAACAAAAAGTGCTGAGCCAAATCGTGAAATTATAAGTTTTAAACTAAGTGCTATTGGTGAAGATATGGTCCTTACAAAAGTTAAGATAACTCTAATATATAATGATGGTGCTGTTGATTCTGATTTCACAAATGCAAGACTCTATCTTGATGCAGGCACAAAAGGCACTTATGATGCATCTGATACTCAAATAGGCACACCAATATCAAAGCCTATATCTGGTATGCTTGAATTTACAAATATCACAGGCTATACACTTGATATGTGGACAGCAACGAATATCTTGCTTGTGATTGGTCATACAAAGATGCAAGCAGGTGAAGGTGTGTATGCTGTAGTTAAAAGCAACTATGTTGTTGGGTTTGGAAATATAAGTGGTGTAACTGATTGGAGTGAGGGTGAGGCTTCAGAAATTAAAAAAGAAGTGCCATCTGATTTGTTTGTAATAAATAATTTAACTGGCAAATCTACAAATAGATTCCTTACAGCTGTGCCGGAAACTAATAAAGAGATAATTGCATTCAAATTATCAGTAAGTACAGGTGAAAATGTAAAGATTAATAGAATTAATATAAGTCTTGATTTAACAGGTGGTGCATCTGAGACTGATTTTACAAATGCAAGACTGTTCTATGACCTTGGTACTATCGGTACCTATGATGCATCTGATATTTCTATAAATTCTGCAACTTATGTGCTTACAAATAATATGCTCTGGTTTACTAATATCACAGGATTCACAATTCCTGAGACAAAATTTACGAATATATTGCTTGTAATTGAACATAAACAGATGACACCCGGTGAAGGAATAAGAGCACTTATAAGAGATGCAGATATTACTGCTATAGGTGATTATACAAAAGATACTATCACATCTTATAGCAATATAACAGGTATAAAGAAAGAAGTGCCAGGTCTTCTCACAATTTCAGGATATACTCAGGGTGATGTTGGCATCTATTATCTTGCGTCAACTCCAGATACAAATAAAGAGATAATTGGCTTTGTGCTTTCAGCAAGTGTGGGTGAAAGTATTGTGATTAATTCAATTAAATTATCACTTGCCTATTTTGAAAATGCTAATGACTCATTCTTTACAAATGCAAGACTTTATATTGATACAACAACTTATGGCACTTATGATGCATCAGATAGTGCTATAAATGCTCCAGCAACAAAACCAACAAATGGTATCCTTAATTTTAATAATATTACTGGCTTTACTTTGAATGAAAACTCTACAACAAATATCCTGCTTGTGCTTGACCATTATCAATTACAGCCGGGTGATAGGGTACAGGGGATTATAAAAGAAGATTGGGTCACAGGAAAAGGTATTGATTCTGGCGTAATAATAACATCATTCAGTAATCATTATGCTCATACAAAGACAGTCCCTGGTTTCCTGAAGGTCTATCATAATAATGCTGGCGATGTAATGGATAAATGGCTTACCCTTACAGGCGAGACCACAAAAGAGATTGTTGCCTTAAAATTAAGTGCAATTGGTGAGCCTGTAATTATTAATAATATAAATATTTCGCTTGATTATGAATATGGATTTGCCGATTCTGATTTTGTTGCTAATTCTGCTCTTGTGCTTAAAGAAAATGGCACTATTGGAACCTATATTGCTGGTGTAGATTTGCCTTTATATGATTCTGCTACTGTAAGTGGTGGAATTATACCTTTTGTAACATCCTTCACAATTCCAAAAGATAATTTTATTGATGTTATTGTGGTTATTGATTATAATGCTATATCCAATGGTTATAGCTTTAATCCTTATATTTTAACAAACCAGATAAGAGGAACAGGTGAGTATTCTGCAATAACAAATATCTATAATACCACAATTATTACAGGTATCCATAAAGAAGCAAAAGGCACAATCTATGTAACAGGTATAACTCAAGGTGATTATGCATTAAGATATTTAACAAGAGAACCAGAAACCAATAAAGAGATATTTGGTATAAGACTAAGTGCTGGTTTAAAAGAAGATATAGTAGTAAATAGCATAAAGATAAGTCTTAGTTACTTTGATGGTGCTTCTGATTCTGATTTTACAAATGGAATGCTTTTTGTTGATGTCGGCACAGCTGGAACTTATGAAACTGGCACTGATATAAAACTTCTTGGAACTGTAGCAAAACCATCTTCTGGTATACTTGATTTTACAGGCATTACAGGTTTCACAATCTCTGAATTATCTGCTACAAATATATTACTTATTATTACTCATAAGCAGATGGCATCAGGCGAGGGTATTACACCTGTAATTCTTTCTAATTGGATTATTGGTGCCGGTATTGAATCTACATTGAGCATAAGCAATCTTAATACTGCAAATACAGGTGTAAGTAAAGAAGTTGAAGGCATAATTTATATAAGTTGCATAACTCAAGGTAAATCTGCTGATAGATTTTTCCTTAAAACCCCAGAAACAAATAAAGAGATGATGTTGATTAAACTTTCAGCTTCTTATGGTGAATCTAAAGTTATAACAAGGATAAAGCTCAGCCTTGATTATATAAATGGTGGCATCACTGATACTGATATAACAAATTTAGCACTATATTATGATTTGGGAACAGCAGGCACCTACGATGCGTCTGATATATTGATTGCATCATTTACAGGGCATCCAAATTCTGGAATTGTTGTTTTTAGTAATATAACAGGATTTACTCTTAATGCTCAATCCACCACAAATATATTGTTCGTATTACAACATAAATCCCTGACAAATGGTGATAGAGCAAGAGCAATTGTTCTTGATGATTGGATTGAATCCTATGGGCTTGATACTTTATACACAAATACCTCTGATAATAATGTTACAAATGTAACAAAGATTGTGCCTGCTGGGATATTTGTTTCTGTTATAACTAATGGTGATTCAGCAATTAGATATATATTACAATCAGCTGAAACAAATATTGAAATTCTGCAATTAAAACTTTCATCTGAACCAGGTGAAGATGCAATTGTGAGTCGTATAAAGATAAGTCTTTACAGTGATGGCGGTGGAATTGTTAATACTGATTTAACAAATTTCAGGGCATTTCTTGATTCAGGCACATCTGGCACCTATGATTTTTCTGATATTGCTATCTCTGAAATTGCTTCACAACCTGCAGCATCTATGACTGTGGTATTTACAAATATTACTGGTTTAACTGTCCCAGAAAGTGGCACAACAAATATTCTGATTGTATTCGGACATAAATCATTAAATGTTGGTGATAGGATTCAGGCAATTGTAAGTAATGGCTGGATTGAATCTTATGGTGCGTATAGTAAATATACGAATACAGATCAGGGACCTGGTGGTGCAGGTGTTATAAAAGAGGTCCCTGGGATTCTCTATGTCTCGTCTATCACTCAGGGTGATAGTGGACTGAAATATATCAGTGCAACACCAGAAACAAATATTGAGTTAATGCAGGTAAAACTATCTGCAGGCTTTGGTGAAGATAAGATTATCACAAGAATAAGATTGTCACTTGCTACTTCAGGTATTACTGCCTCAGATTTAACCAATATTGCAGTCTATCTTGATGCTGGTGTGCTGGGCACTTATGAGGCAGCAGATATACTGGTATCTGAAACCAATCAACAACCTACTGCTCTCGTGTTTGATTTTACCAACATCTCGGGTTTAACTGTATTTGAGCAACAGTCAACTAATATACTTGTTGTGTTTGGCCATAAAAACCTTAATTATGGAGATAATATCCAGGGATTTGTTAAAGGTATTGGAATTCAGCATTATGGAAATTATACAATATATACTGATACAGGTATTGGTAATTCCACAAGTATAATAAAAGAGGTGCCAGGTGAACTTTTTGTAACACCTATTACAAATGGAGACTCTGCTTTAAGCTATATAAAATCAACACCTGAATCAAATGTTGAACTCATACAAATTAAACTTTCTGCTACTTTTGGTGAAGATAAAGTTGTAAATAGAATACGCTTAAGTCTCTTTAGTCCATCTGGCACAATTACTGATACGGATATAACAAATTTACGCATATATCTTGACCTGGGTATATCAGGAACTTATGATTCACCAGATATTGCTATTTCTTCAAATGTGTCTGAACCATCTGGAATGATAGTGTTATTTAGTAATATTACTGGGCTTACAGTAAGTGAAAATTCAAGCACAAATATATTAATTGTATTTGGTCATAATTCACTTGGGTATGGTGATAATATTCAAGGAATTATTCAGCCATCTTTTCTTGAATATTATGGAACTTATACATTATTTACAAATACATCTCAAAGTAGCAATGCTTATGGTGTTGTAAAAGAAGTTCCTGGAGAAATTTTTGTAATACCAGTTACAAATGGAAATTCGGCTCTAAAGTATCTTGCAAAATCCGCTGAGGCAGACAAAGAAATAATGCTTTTCAGAATAAGTGCATCATCTGGTGAAGATAAAATAATTTCTGCAATAAATATTTCTCTTGAATATTATAATGGAATATCCGATGCAAATCTTTCCAATCCTGAAGTTTATTTTGATGTAAATAATAACGGCAGTTTTGATAATAGTATTGATACATTTATAGCAACTGCACCAAATCCTGTATCAGGTGTTGTCTCATTTAGTTCAATAACAGGAATTACAATCCCTGAAAATAGCGCAACTAATATATTGTTCATACTTGACCATAATACGCTTAATGTGAATTATGGTATAAGAAGCAAAATTAAGACAAATGATATTACAGCCATTGGTATTGATACTGATTATACAAATTATTCAGTAAATTCTGCCTATGGAATATATAAAGAGGTGCCGGGTGAGCTCTATGTGAGTGTAAATTCTAATGGTGATGCTCTTGATAGATTTCTATTACCAACTTATGAAAGTAATAAAGAAATAATCTCGTTCAAATTAAGCAACACAGCTGGTGAAGATAAGATTTTACAGAAATTAGTGATAAGTCTTGAGTATAATGGTGGTGCAACTGATACTGACTTTACAAATGCAAAAATTTATATTGATAATACAGTTATAGGAACATATACAGCAGCTGATATTCCGCTTCTTGGTGCCGATTTACAGCCTTCCTCAGGTAAACTTTACTTTACTAATATTACAGGATTTACAATAAGAGAAAATAATGTTACAAATATTATACTAATTATTGATGATAAAAATATGACATCAGGTGAAGGAGTGAAAGCATACTTTATTCCACAGTTTATACAATTTGCTGGTATTACAACAGAATTTACAAATTATCTTGGTACAAATACAGTTGTATTTGGTTCAGCAATAGGCGTAAAGAAGGAAGTGCCTGGTGAATTATATGTATTTAATAATTCTGCCGGTGATTCAGCTGCAACAGCGCTCCTTTCCTCACCAGAAATAAACAGAGAGATAATTTCACTAAAAATAAGTGCATCTGTAGGTGAGAATATTACATTAAATAGAATAATGATAAGTCTTGATTATGGCGGCACTTTCAATGATAATAATGTTACAAATGCAAGAATATACCTTGATTCAGCTACAATTGGAACCTATGATGGAACAGAAAAATTAATTGATTCTACTCCTGAACCTGTATCAGCTAAATTGATATTCTCCAATATTACAGGACTTACAATTCAGGAAGCATCTTATACAAATATATTGCTTGTAGTTGAGCATAATACACTTAATCCGGGTAGCTCTATAAATGCTGTAATACTTACAAATTGGATTTCTGGTGGTGGCGTGGAAACTGTATATCCGATCTCCAATCAAACAGTAGCAACTGGTATAAGAAAATATGTTGCCTCAGTTGTTATAGCTTCAGTTATAACGCAAGGTGATGTAACAGATTATCAACTTAATGGCCAAGGAATGACAAACAAAGAAATTTTTGCCTTCACATTAACAAATTATGGTGAGAATGTTGTAGTAAGTAATATAAGATTTAATATAATTTATGGTAATGGTGCCACATCTTCTGATTTCAGTAATATGGTGTTACTATTTGATTATGGAACAATAGGGACTTATGATGCATCTGATGTTGCAGTGGGAACAAATACAACTTTTGGTAATTTCGCACAATTTACATTTACATCTGGTTTTACACTTTATAATAACTCTACTACAAATTTCTTAATAATAATTGATAATGGACAGATGAATGTAAATGAGTACATCCAAATTTATTTATATAATACAAACTTCAAAGGGATGGGTATAAATTCAAAAGCAACAATTAATTTAGAAAATAGTACTAATAGCGTAAAGTATTATGTAAAAGTAGAGCTTATTGAAAATACAAACAATATTAGTGATGCGTTTGTTCAGGATGGACAGACAAATGTGCCAGCATTGAAATTTACATTAAGTGCAAGTGAATCAGAGCCTGTCCGAATTCCATCTATTAAAATTGAAGGTCTTTTAAATACTTCTGAAGTAACAAACTTAACACTTATAATTGATATAAATAATAATGGGGTAAAAGACACATCTGATATAATTTATGATAAAAACAAAAGTTTCTTCACACAAGCTGGTAACACTTATGCGTTATTTACCAATTCAGGCTTTATACTTAATGCAGATTCATCAACCAATTTCCTTGTGCTTTACAATTTTATAAATAATATTTCACCAACAACGCAATACAGGTGTAGAATACTTAGAAATTATGTTACAGTTACAGGAGTAAATAGTGGCAGTGCTATTCCAGTGGCATCTGTTTCCTCTTATACAGGTGTATTATTAACTGCAGCATGGGGACAAATAACATTTAGTGAAGGTCCAGTGAATGATATTGCTGTTCCAAATAATGGGCTTGTAGTAGATAGTGAGCCTGATATAGAGATTATGCAATTTAGAATAGCAGCAGCTCCAATGGAAGATGTAATTGTGCACTGGATTATGTTTTCTAATTCCGGCAAAGCACCAGATAGCGCTATTACAAATGTGTTATTGCTTATGGATAATAATAGAAATGGCACCAATGATGGTGCTGATACATTAGTAAGTTCAGGCATTTTTAACAATAATTTGTTGAAATTAAATCTTAATATTACAAATACAGCTGGGTCTAATATAGATTTTATTGTTGTATATCAATTAGCAGTTCCTATTTCCAATGGATTTACATTTCAAGTAACAATTGTAGATGCCTCAAATACAGGTGTAGAATCATTACACACAGTTACAAATATCGGGTTACCTTTAACAGGGAATCTATTATTAAAAGGAATGAATTCAGCGGTAATTTGGCGTAATAAAGGTGGCACAGTTTCATTCACCACATCCGACCTTACATTTACAGTAGATATCCCACCATTTTCAATACCAATATCAGATTATGCTGTTGTAACCGTTACTTTTCTAAATACTACAACATCGCTTATTAATATAGCAAATTCTAAATTGCCATCAAATATTTCAACAGTTCCTGGCGCAATATTTAAAATAGATGCATACGATAAAAATACATCAGATATTATGGGTGATACAAATGGTGATGGAATACAAGATTTAATATTTGATGGAGATGTAACTGTAAAATATTCAGATTTTAGCACAACATTTAAAAATAATGTAGATTTAAGAAAATTACGCATATTTTATCTCAATCCAATATCACAGCAATGGGAAATTGTGCCAAATTCAACAATAGATAAAGATTTAAATGAAGTTGTTGCACATATCACGCATTTCTCAATTTATAGTCTAATGGAGGTAACACCTACAGAAAATCTTGGTGATATATTTGCCTATCCTAATCCATATTCACCTTTTAAATATACAGTTACAAGTAGAGACTTCCCTGGTGAAAATATAGTAAAAGTTCAATATGAATTAAAACAAGATTGTGAAATTGATGTAAAAATTTTCAACCTTGTTGGTGATTTGGTATATAGCAAGCATTATGATAAAGGAGTTCCACAGATATCCGCAGGTGGCTATTCACCTACTTGGATTGAATGGAATGGTAAGAATAATGATGGTAGGTATGTATCTGATGGTGGATATATATTACAGATAACAGCAAAGCCTGATTCAGGTAAAATTGAAAAGAAATATGTAAAGATACTTGTAATAAAAGACCGATAACCCAATATTGGTGGGAAATAAATTCCCATACCAATAGATATAAGGCAGCACTTTATGGAGCTGTCAATATTATTGATTGAAAAATAAATGAATAAGGATATGTAAAATGAAAAGGATATATGTTACATTATTATTTATATTAATACCAATTATATTGTTTGCTGATAATATTGAAAACCTATCCTGTTTACCTGTGCCATTTTCACCATTTCAGAATGAAAATCTGCTAAAAATTCGTTACAGTCTTAGATATGAATCAGAGGTTATTATAAATATCTTCACTTTAACAGGCGAAATTGTTTATTCTAAAAGATATCCAAAAGGTGCAGGTGATGCAACAGCAGGAATTGATAGAGGGACGCGGATAGGTATTAAATGGGATGGGAAAAATAATGATGGCAGATATGTAGCAGATGGGGGATATATAGTGCAGATAAGAGCAATACCTGATTCTGGCAAAGAGGAGGTAAAATATGTGAAAATATTAGTGATAAAGGATAAATAAGGCTTTTAAGCCATAAGCAATTTAATTATAAGAGGTGATTTATTATGAAACGAAAAATATTAGGACTAATAATTTTGATGCTAATATTTCCTGTTTTAAGTTTTGCTGCGAGTGCAGGCAGTGGCGGTGAATTTTTATCCACTGCTGGGAACGGTGCAAGACCATTAGGAATGGGTGCAGCTTTTACAGGTTTGGCTGATGATGCCTCTGCAATTTATTTTAATCCAGCCGGTTTGGCGCAAATTAATGGAAAACAACTGTATTCATTTTTTGCTCCAATTTTTCCAGGACTTGATGTTAATTTATATTCAGTTGCTTATGTTCATCCTATTCTTGGTTACGGAAGAGTTGGTATAAACTGGCTCGGGCTTTTTTCTGGCGGTTATGTGGGCTACGACTGGCTGGGTTATCCAACTGGTGATATATATTCTGAAAAAATAAATACATTCTTGCTATCTTATGCTTCCCCAATGTATAAAAAAGTGCTATCTGGTGGTGTGAATATTAAACTGATATTCCATTCAATAGAAGGACTTGGAAGAAGCTATTTGGGGATAGGTATTGACCTCGCTGCGTTTTATAAACCTTATAAATTTATCTCCAGTGGCATTATGATTCAAAATTTATTACCACCAAAAATGAGCCTAAGCTCTACTAAAGAATATTATCCAATAAATTTCAGAAT
>CAZSCZ010000007.1:0-24383 GCA_964605455.1 uncultured Spirochaetia bacterium | reverse complement strand
CTCTTAATTCATCAAGTTCTTCAAATTTTGATAACGCTTCTTCTATTTTTTCTTTATGATGTGAAACTTCTAAAACTCTTTCTTCTATATCTTTTATATACTCAGCAAGTCTTTCGTTTTTTCTATTGAGTTTATCCATATCATTATCAAAAATTTTGAATTTTTTATTTAATTCATCTATCTGTGCATTAGATGCATTTAATGTGTTTGATATATTTTTTACTTCCTTTTCGCGTCTTTCTAAGTCCTTTAATTGAGAATCAACTTTTTTGTATGTGTTATTCAATAGATTTATGCGGCTTTCTACACTTTTTATAATCTGTTTTGCTTTATTTATTTTTTCAAATCTAATATCAACTTCCTGAGTAGCTTTATCAAGTTCATTAAGCTTTGATATTATTTTTTCAATTTCTTTCTTTCTACTTTCCAGTTCTCCCATTGAAAGTTTTACATTATTTGCAAGCTTCATAAGATTTGCAATAGATTTTTCTACTTTGCTGAAATAAGTTCGTTCTTTTTTAACTTTATTTATTGCAGTTTCAAAGCTTTTTAAATCAATAGTGAGTTGATGTTTTAACTTGTCTATTTCAGCGAATACCTTTGTTTCAGCAATGAATTCATCAATTTGGTGTTGGATTTTATCAAGGCGGTCATTCACTTGCTCTATTTTTTCATATTGCTTTTCCAAAAATTTGTTTCCTTGCTTAGTAAATTTTTCTTCGGCTTCAGATAATAATATAAAAAGTTTATTGATTTTTGTTTCAGATTCTTTTAATAAAGATTTTTCTTTACTTCGGAGCTCTTCTTCTATTAAAGTTGATTTTTTGCTGAATTCTTTAGCAAATTTTTGAATTTCATTTCTCATCTGAACTAATATTTTTTCTTCTTCTTTTTTTAATCTGTTTTCAATGTTAGTAACATAATTCTCAAATTTCTCTATTCTTGTAAAGTAATCTTTGAGTAATTTTTTTTCTGTATTATTGCAATTTTCTTTTATTTTCTCTATTGCGATAAGTATAGATTTAGATTTATCTTTAAGTGAGTGATTGAACTGATTAATTAAAATATTTATCCTTTTTGATATTTCTAAGTTCCTTTTTTCTATTTCCTGATTTAAATTTTTTATTTTTTTCATTGTATTTTCAGTGAAAGAATTTATTCCTTTATTTACTTGATTTATTAATTTAGTTTCAAAATCAATAATTCTTTTTTCTACATTACCTAATTTTAAATCAATTTCTTTATCAAAATTATTAAGTTTTATCTTGGTTTTATCAAAGATTTTATTTTCCAATTCCGAAACATTTTGTTCAATAATTTTAACAGATGCATCAATTTCATTTATTTTTAATTTAGCAGACTCAAAAAGTTTTGTTTCTTTTTGTGAAACAGCAAGTTCCAGTTCATCTACGCTTGATTCGATTAATTTTAATTTTTCTGTATATTTATCAGACAGTTCTTTGACTTTTTTTAGATAATTCTCTTTTATTTTTCTGAAATTTTGTAATGCATTTTCTATTTCTTTATTCATTTTTGAAAGAAAATTTTGAGATGAATTTTGAAAGCTTAAAATAGCCTCTTCTTTTTTTGCTTTAAATTTTTTTTCAATATCCGCTATAAAATTTTCCTGTTTTTCATCAATCTGGGAAATTATTTTTGAATAGTAATCGTCAAGATTATTTATTTTTTCATTTATCTTAGTAGAAAGAAGAGTAAATTTTTGTTCAATTTGTTCTTCTTCTAATGCTAATTTTTTGCTAAATGCTTTTATTTTGTTTTCAAGGTGAGCGATAAGTTTGTCTTCTTTTTCCCTTATTCGTTTTTCAAGAGAAGATGTTATTTCTACAAGTTCAGTAATTTTCTTCTGAGTAGGAGCTAAAATTTTGTTTTCCTCTTTTAAATATTCTATATTTTCATTTGTTTTAAGTGCAAGTTGTGAGAGAAATTTCATTTGGTCTTCTGTTTGTTTTAATTTTGTTGCCTGCTGAATGAATTCGTTTTGATTAGCTAAAGCCTGTTCCCATTTTTTTTCCAGCTCTTGAACAATACCAGAGGTTTTTTTTAAAAGAATGTCAAGGTCAATTGTTAAATCATTAAATTCTTGTTTTTTCTGAATGGCAATTTTTTCAAGATCACTTTTAACTTTTTCAGCATACCGTTTCACCTTATTTATTTTTAGATTTTCTTTATCTAAGCGCCTAAAAATGAGTATTATTACGATTGTGATTAATAGGACCAACAAACTTTGCATAATTTTATTTTACATTTTTTAATTACAATTGTCAATTAGTTTTTATGAGTAACAGTAATGAATAGTGATGAGTATTTTTTGTCATTGCGAGGGAGGTTGGTTTTTGGGGGAGTAAGTATGCACAATCTTTACTTAATATTTTTTTTCAAGATTCTTAAATTTTTGTTGACATTTATTTTTTTAAATTTTATTATTAATACAAAAAAGAAATAAATAATAAAAAAGGAGGAATAAAGATGAAATTAAAAGGAAGCCCATTAAAAGAGATAATTCTAAAAAATAAGTTAAAACGGCTTGATATTATCCTTGTTCGTTCAAAGCGCGGGGTTTTTCCCTGGCTTATAAGATTTGGAACAAAATCATATTGGAATCATGTTGCAGCTATATTTGTTATACGAAATATAGATAAAGGATTTGATAATACATTTATTATAGAATCTTCTACAGCTGGAGTGGATATTCATAATTTTTACGATGAGTATTTAGCACAACCTCATAAATATGATATAGGCATAAAAAGAATAAACGCTAAATGGCTCAATAATGATAAAAATGGTCTTGTAATACGAAAACTTATTAGAGGTCAGCTCCTAAATGCAATTGATGCAGATTATGATTATAATCTATTAGCAAGAATAGGAAAAAATATCTTAAAAAATTTTATCCTTTTTAACAAATTGATTTATAAAGGAATAAGGAAATATAATGTAAAATCTATAAAATTTCATAAAAATATACCTTCAAAATATATATGTAGCGGTTATATTCAGCATACTATTTACAAAGTAGTAAAAGATCTAATTAAAAAGAAAAAATATGGATTAAAAGAGAAACATTTGGATGACATTATTTTTAATCCTTTTTTTAAGAAATCTGATGATGAAGAAATTTTACTATCAACTACACCTGCAGATTTTGCAAATAGTGATAAACTTGACTGGAAATATATTGTAAAGGATGGTGTGGTATATGAAATAAAAAATAAAAAAGAAGTAGAAAAAATTCTTAAAAGAAAATCGTAGCTTATAAAATGGAATTACTTTATAATTTGAATAGAACTTTTACTAATCCTGTAAGGTTAAAATTTTTATTTTTAGGCATAAGTATAGTAATAAATTGGGCATTTGGAATATTAATATATTTAAAAAATAATAAATCTATTATTAATAGACTATTTATTAATATTGCCATAATTTCTGGGTTATGTATTTTGGCAGACCTGCTTATTGATGTATTTTTAAAAATCTATCAGATAAATATCGGTCCTTTAACCGCAATTGATGTCCCATTATTTATTTTCTTAACTTTCTTTTATTTTAAAATTACTTTTTACTACCCTTATGGTGAAGTAACTCCAAGACAAGTATTGCTTTTTAAAGTTCTGCTAATTATCAGCATTGCGCTTTCTGTTTTGTCACTTACAGATTTATTTATTAGTGATAGACGAATTATAAATGGAATATATTACCGTAAATATCATTTCCTTTATTATGTAGTAATAATTTATATCTTATTGATTTTTTTGTTATCAATGCTGCACTTTTGTTTTAAATTGAAAAAAACCAATGACCTATATTATAGAAAAGAAGGAAAAAGAATAATTCTTGCTTTATTATTTGTCATTCTATTCTTAGGACTTACTTTTACATTTGTTCTTCCGCTTTTTAATATTAAAGAACTTGATTTTGTTGGAAAAATATTAGCTATTGATATAGCTACAATAATAATTGGGGTCAATCTTTTAAATTATAAAGTTTTAACTTATAAAGAGGAAATAAAAGAATTATTTTATTATATCGGTTTTTCTTTATTTGGTATTATTCCTTTAATGTTTGTTATTTTATATATTTTGTCCAGAATATATCGTGCTTCATTATTTTTGTTTTTTTTGTTAACCCCTTTATTTCTTATATTTTTCTTCTTTTTTCTAAAAATAGGTTTTGAGAAGATAAAAAGATTAATTTTATATGAAAATATAGAAAAGTTAAATAAAGAGACAGAAATAAGAGAGAAAATTTTGAAATATATAATTATGAATGAAGATTTTGATTACTTTGTTAATAATTTTATCTCAACATTTAAAGAGATTTTTTTAGTAGATAAAATAGATTTTTACTTGCATAACGAACATAATTATTTTACTAAATATACAGGAAACGAAGCTACGAAAGTTAAGATTGATAATTTTTGGAGTCATTTAAAATTTAACAAAATAATTTACTATGAAGTTTTGAGAAAAAAAGCATTTGCGCCTTATCAAGAAAAAGTCATAAAATTTATGAATAAAAATAACTATTATTATATATTTATAAATTATTTTTATTATAAAAAAACAAAAAAACCTTATTTTTTGTGTTTTAGTACAAAAAGTAACAATGGACTTATAAAAACTTATGAACTTTATTTTATTGAAGAATTGCTTTTATTTTTAAATATACTGTTATCATTTATGTTTATTAGAAATGAAATTAAAAATATTGAATATCAATTAATAAAAGCGCAGAAGATGAAGAATATTGCTATTTTAACTTCCGGAATTGCTCATGATTTTAACAATATATTATGTGGAGTAATTAACAATATTCATTTAATAGAAACGAACTATTCAATTAAGGTTCCGGAAATAAATTCTATAAAATTATTATGTGATAGAGGGGCATTAATTATAAAACAACTTCTTAATTATAGTAAGAAGCATCCTGTAGATAAAGATAATGAGGTAAATATTATAGGGATTATAAAAGATGCTATTGAGATTGCTTCCAAGTCACGAAATAAGAAGATTAGATTTGATTTTGAATATGAAAAAGATAATGTAATATTAACAGATCAAGATAACAAATTGATAGAAATATTTCTTAATTTATTTGTCAATTCTATTGATGCAATTGAAAATAAGATAGGAAATATAAAGATAAATTTAAGTTTATCTTTACCAGAGAAGTATAAGCAGAAATTTTCAAAAGATAGATATTTATTTTTAACAATATCAGATAATGGAAAAGGCATTCCAAAAGAGCATCTTAAAAATATTTTTCAACCTTTTTATTCTAAGAAAGGCAAGAGAGCAACAGGTTTAGGATTATATATCGTAAAAAATATAATTAATGAATATGGAGGAAGTATAGAAGTAGAAAGTGCTTTAAATAAAGGCACCACTTTTTATATTATTTTGCCTTATAAAAAGATAGGAAAAAGAGAAGTGAGTATAACTCCTGCAACCAAATTTGAACAAAGGGAAGTATTTAAAGGCACAATATTATTAATAGATGATGAAGAAATTATTCTTGATTCTGGTGAAAAATTATTTAACATTTTAGGTTTTAGAGTATTAAAAGCAGGAACAGGTAGGGATGCAATTGAACTTTTTGAACAATATAGAAAGGAGATTTCTCTTGTTTTTACTGATATTTTTATGCCAGATTATACTGGTATAGAACTTGTGAAATTATTTCGTAAGAAGAAGAAGAGATTAAAAGTTATTTTTTCAAGTGGATGGGGCGATGAGAAGGAATTAAAGCGATGGAAGAAAGAGAAAAATGTTGAATTTTTACAGAAACCTTATACTATTCAGCAAATTGTGGAAAAATTAAAATTACTAAATATAAAACATTAAAAGCTTTGCTCACAATCCATATAGAAATTGAAGCTTGAGTAATTAAAAGGGGAAGCGAGATCAAATCTTATTACAACATCAGGTGGGAAGACAAGATGTAGTCCTGCGCCACCAGAAGTTAGATAGTTTTTAGGACCAGATTTTTCTGTCCAGCAAGTGCCAGTGTCAGCAAAAATTACAAATTGAATATCAAATAGAGTATTAGAAAACAGTGGTAGCGGTATATTTTTAAATAAAATTATTCTTGTTTCTTCTCTTGCCAAAAACATTTTAGTGCCACACACAACTTCGCGTGAGTACCCCCTTAAACTTTTTGAGCCACCAATGCAATAGGAACTATAAAGTGGTAGGGTGCTTTTTATTATAAAAGAAGATTTTATTTGAAAACAATTGCTTAATCTATTTTTTATAAGAGGGAAATAAAACCTTAAGTCAATTCCAGCTTCAGGAAAGAAAGAATGATAATTTTCTGATTTAAGGACCCCTGCAGATACCTTTATTTTAATACCTTCCATTGTATTGTACAGATTATCAACCTTATTTATTTCAAAATAACTTCCACTTTTTAAGAGATGACCATTGATTTCTTCTTTACCAATATTATCAGCATTATTACCTTTATTATTTTCTATTACAAAATAGAGTCCAATAATTTTCTTAGACAACTTTTTTCCAATATAAGTGGAAAAACTACTTCTTTTTCGTATATAACTGCCTGATTGATGAGGAACAGAATTGTTAAAACAAAAGATATCAATAAAATTTTTTTCCCAATAAATATTACTTTCCATTTTCCATTTATGAGCATCAAGAACATAGTTGAATTTATAGAGTTGTTCATTTTTATCAGCATATTCTAAATCAAGCATAAAGCGTGATATTTTATATTCACAAGCACTTAAAATAAAACCTGTAACACCAGTATCAGGAAGATAATAAAATCCTGGTAGTATAAACCATTCAGCACTTTTTAAATTTATTGGGATAAAGTTAAGCACAAAAAATAAAATTATTATATTTTTTACTTTCATTTTTACTTAATATCTATTTCGGCATAACATAGTGATAAATAAAATTAATTTAGTAATACTGAAATGGGGGCAGGCTTTATCAGGATTAGGCTAAAAGTGCCACTTTCTTCCGCAGAGATGTTATCTCAGAAGGCTTAAGTTTACGCTAATGACCGAATACCTAAAAAAAACTTGAAAATTAAATAAAAAATGATAGAATAAGAGAAAGTGTTGGAAATATATCCGAGAATTTAGCATTTCTATATTGGAAAAATAATTATTTATGAAAGTTCTCAAAAAGAAATCATTGTTTGGACATATCTTTTTTTATATCACAATATTGATAACATTAATTTTGTTGGTCAGTATTATTGTTTTTACATCCTTTCATCTTAATTTACTAAAAAGAGAGAGTATTAAGAAACATATAAAGATGGCTCAGATTGTATCTATTAGTATTTCCTCTGGTTATTTTATTAAGAGATTGCCTTTTGAAATATTACGGCAAATAACTCAATGTGAAGATGTGTTATTTTGGCATATAGTTAAACCTAATGGTAAGATTGAACTTTCAAGTATTCCTACATTATTGGGAAAAAAGCTTAGCTTATATAGATATACTGATAAACTTACTATTATAGATTATATATATAACGACCAAAAAATAAAAATAATCATAACACCTATTCAAATAATAGAGAATGGAAAATTTTGGACATTTTGGTTAGGCATTTCACTTAAAACTATAAAAGTGCTTGGAAGAAAATTTATTATTGTTAATATTTTTTTAATGTTATTTACCCTTATTTTGATTTTTTTATTTTTTACATTTATTTTAAATAACATTAGGACTCCTATCAATATGATACTAAAAGGAATAAACGAAGTAGCAAAAGGGAATCTAAATTATAAATTAAAAATAAAAAGGAATGACGAACTTGGTAGAATTGGATTATTTTTTAATCAAATGACTCATAGACTCAAAAGATTATGGAAAGAAATGGAACAAAAGAATAAGGAAATACAAATAGTAAATAAGGAGCTACAAATTGCAAATAAAAAATTAGTGGCAAAAGAAAAAGAATTAGAAAAATATTCGTCACGATTAGAAAGCCTGGTAGAAGAAAAAGTTAAAGCATTAAAAGAAACAACAGCACAATTAATCCAAACAGAAAAGATAGTTGCGCTTGGTGAATTAGTTAGTGGTATAGCTCACGAGATTAATAATCCTTTAACTGCCATTTTAGGTTATGCACAAGTTCTGCTTTTGGAAATAGAAAAGGATAATCCTATTAGAAATGACATAGAAATAATTGAGAAAGAAGCGCAAAGAACGAAAAATATAATAGAGAATCTACTAAAATATGCACGTGATGGTTCTTTTACTATTGAAGATGTAGATATAAATAAAGTAATAGAAGATACATTATCATTTATAGAGTATCAATTAATAACATCGCGTATTCAGATTATAAAAAAATTTGCTGATAATATTCCAAAGATAAAAGGGAATAAGCAACAATTTCAACAAGTATTTGTTAATATGATGATTAATGCAAAAGATGCTATGAGTAATGGTGGGATTCTTACTATACGAACAAAAGTAGAAGGGAATTTCATTGTAATTGAATTTTCTGATACAGGTTGTGGGATAGATAAGAATATTCTTAATAAGATATTTGACCCATTTTTCACCACAAAGCCAGCGGGAAAAGGAACAGGACTTGGACTTTCTCTATGCGCAAGAATTATTCATAACCATAATGGTAAAATTGAAGTTGAAAGTAAAAAAAATGTGGGAACCACATTCAAGATATTTCTTCCAACCTAATGTTGATATAGATTAAAGGAGAGAATTTTCTCTTTTTTGGGAAAACAAGATGGATAATTAATTGAGCTATCAAAATTATTACAGCAAAGTTTTATTTATATAGGAGACAAAAATGGCGAAAATATTAATAATTGATGATGAAATATCAATTCGTAGTTTATTTAAGCGTATTTTAAAAGATGAATATATTATTAAAGAATGTGGTGACGGTGTTGCTGGCTTAAAAATGGTAAGAGAAGAGGATTTTGATTTAATATTTTTAGATATAAAATTGCCTTTTTCAGATGGATTTGATATTATGAAAAAGATTAAAGAAATAAAGCCTAATATAAAAATTATAATTATGACAGGTGACCCCAGTAAAGAAAATATAAAAAAGACAAAAGAAATATCTGCTGATGGATTTATTGCTAAACCATTTAATATTATGGAGTTAAAAGAAATAGTAAGTCAAATATTACAGACTTAAATTTTGTGGGGGAATGATAAATAAAATATTCCTCATATATCCGATATGGCAGGAGACAATCTTTAACTTTTTAAATTATAGTTAAATGCATAAATAATTGCACAATTCTTAACACATATTGTCATTCCCGTCCCTGCTTCTGCAATGGCAAACTCCAGCGGGAATCTAAAATTGAAAAAGTAATTATAGACTCCTACTTCAGCAGAGCCTGCCCCTGTATATGCAGGGGAGTGACAATTTTATCTATATTGTTACGAATATTTATGCATTTACCTATAGTTGTGCAAGTGGAGAAGAAGTTTATTCGTTAGCAATTTTGTTCAGAGATAGATATGGATAAGATTCAATTTCTGTCTATTGATTTTTTATTTTTTTTATCATTAGATTTACTACTTCTTCAATACTTAGATGTGAAGTATCTATATAAATAGCATCATTTGCTTTTTTTAAAGGAGAAATTTCTCTTGTGCTATCAAGTTTATCTCTTTCTATTATTTCGTTTTTAATTTCTTCTATTGAGCGTTGTTCTTTATTTTTAGCATCATTTAATCTTCGTTTAGCGCGCACATCAACTGATGCATCAAGATAGAATTTAAAATCAGCATCTGGGAAAACAACTGTTCCTATATCTCTACCATCAAGAATAACATTATAGTTTTTTCCAAGTTCCTGTTGAAGTTTAACTAAAAAATCTCTTACACATTTATAGCTTGAGACAAGTGATACATTTAAATCTATAATTTTTTTTCTTAATTCCTCGTTTACACTTTTTCCATTTATAAATATTTTCATTTCATTTGTTTCAGGATTTTTTTTTAAAGAAAAATTTATACTTTTTATAAAGTTTTCTATTTGCGTTTCATTATGTAGATCAATATTATTTTTAAGTAAAGCATAAGTGATAGCCCTATACATTGCACCGGTATCTATATAAAACAGATTAAGTTTTTCAGCTACCATTTTTGAGACTGTGCTTTTTCCTGCACCTGCAGGACCATCAACCGCAATCTTCAATTTCTACTCCTATTTTGCTTGCAATTTTTTTAACGCAGAAATAAATCCTGGATATGAAATTCGTATTGAATCAATGTTATCAAATTTTAAACCTTTTTTAGTTAAAAGAGTCGCCACAATAAAAGCCATTGCAATTCTGTGGTCATTAAAAGTTTGAATTAATACATTGTCCTTTATTGCTTTTTTAACTTTCATTTCAAAGCCATCTTCATATTCTTTTACATTTACACCGAGAGACTTTAAATTAGTTACTATTGCCTTTATTCTATCTGATTCTTTATATCTAAGCTCTTTTGCTCCTCTTATAATCATTTTTCCTTCTGCTTTTAAGGATGCGACAGCAAGTATAGGTATTTCATCTATTAGGAATGGAATTTCATATGGCATAATTTTTACTGAATGAAGTTTAGAATACTCTACAATTATATTCCCTACTCGTTCATTATTTACTATTTTCTGATTCACAATTTTAATATTAGCACCCATTCTTTTTAAAACATTTATAAGTCCCATTCGTGTGGGATTTATTCCTACTTTTTCAAGTTTAATTTTATTTCCTTCTTTAAGTAATGCACCTACAATAAAATATGATGCAGAGGATATATCACCTGGGACATAAATATTTCTGGCTTTAAATTCTTTTGCCTTATTATACAAGATTATCTTATTATTTTCTTTTTTTATTGGGATACGAAGATATTCAAACATTCTTTCAGTATGGTCTCGTGATTCTACTGGTTCTATAATAGTTACTTTTGATTTAGCGTAAAGTCCTGCAAGAAGTATAGATGATTTAACTTGAGCTGATGCCATTTTTAATTTATATGTAATACCCTTAATTTTGTGTGTTCCAACAATAGTAATAGGCGGATTTTGGTTGTTGTTTCTGCCGAAAATTTTTGCTCCCATTTTTGTTAAAGGCTCAATTATTCGCTTCATAGGTCTGGACTTAAGTGAAGTATCACCTGTAATTACAGAATAAAATGGTTGTGCCGCAAGTATGCCACTTATAAGCCTTATAGTTGTGCCTGAATTTCCTGCATATAAAATATCATCTGGTTCTTTAAGTCCTAAAAGCCCTTTTCCATAAACATAATAGGTATCCGCAGCTTTCTGAATCTTTATCCCAAGTTGCCTCATTATATCAATTGTTCTTAAAACATCTTCACTTTCAAGCAGGTTTTTTATTCTTGTTATGCCTTTGGCAAGTGACCCTATTATTATTGCACGATGCGAGATAGATTTGTCACCTGGAAGTCTTAATGTGCCATTTAAGTTTTTTATTAATATCTTTTTCATTTTCTCATCTCCATTAAATATAAGTTTCGGGGTTAACATATTTTAGATTGTCGGGAATTGTTTATCCCGACTTTTTTCATTTCTGCCCCTGCTTCCGCAGGAGTAACATCTCAGAACGCTTAAACTTACAATAATGATAAAATATTAACTTACTTGAGCTGCTTTAATATTTTTAAGATTTTCTTATTATCACCAGATAATAAAATATTAATAAATTTTTCAAGTGAATTAGAAAAATTTTTGTAGATATTAATTAATTCTTTTTTGTTGTCAAGCAAAATATCAGTCCAAATATATGGATTGCTTCTTGCTATGCGCGTAAACTCATTAAATGATGGACCAGCAAAATTTTTTGTTTGAGTTATTTTATGTGTCTTTAAAAAATATGTATAAGCAAAAGCAATGAGATGTATAAAATGGCTTGTAATTGCTAACATTTTATCATGTTTTTCAGCAGTTACAATTTCTACACGCATTTTCAATTTTTTCCAGAAATTTTTTAGCAGATTGCTTTCTTTTTTAGAATATTTATTTGGTATAATTAAACATATTCTATTTCTTAATAGTTCTGGACTTGAATATTTGTATCCTGATTTTTCTGACCCAGCAAGTGGATGTGAGCCGATATACTTTACCTTTCGTTGAAGGAAAAATTTTTCCAATCTTAGCTTTGTGCTGCCAACATCAGTTATAAGCGTATTAGGCTTTATATATGGAGAAAACATATCAAAAACTTTTTCTATTGTGTAAATAGGTAAAGCAAAGATAATTAAATCTACATCAAAGCATTCTAAAGATGATTGGGTAAAGTATCCATCTATATTTTTTTCTTTTAATGCACTTTTTAAAATTTTCTTTTTTTTATCAAAAGCATAAACAGTAATTTGCGGACAATATTTTTTCACAGCTCGTGCAATAGACCCTCCAATAAGTCCAAGTCCTATTATAAGAATCTTTTTTATTTTAAAATTTTTTTTAATTCCTTTAAAAATTTTTTTAATTCTCCTTTCGTTCCAATAGTTACTCTTATATAATTCTCCATACCATCATTATAAAAAGTTCTTACAATAATTCCTTTTTTTAATAATTTTTCAAATACAATCTCTGCTTTTTGTGGTAGTTCTATTAAAATAAAATTTGCTTCACTTTTTATAAACTTTAAATTTAATTTTTCAAGTTCTTTATAAAGAAAGATTTTATTTTGCTGATTTTTTATTTTACATTTTTCAATAAATTTATCGTTCTCTAAAGAAGCAAGTGCAGAAACATTTGCAAGGAAGTTTATATTAAAAGGCATTCTTATTTTATTCAGAAAGCTAATTAAATTTTTAGGACCAAATCCATAGCTTATTCGTAGCCCGGCAAGGGAATATATCTTTGAAAAGGTTCTTGTAACAATTATGTTTTTTATATTTTCAAAAGATTTAAATATTTTAACAGTATTTGGGAAATCAGGCGCTGTTGTATAATTAAAATAAGCCTCATCTATTAAAAGGAGAGTATTCTTATTTAATACTTCCACTATACGGGTAAGATTGTTATGGCTTAAATATGTGCCAGTAGGATTATTGGGATTACATAGAATCATTAAATCAATATCATTAGATAGGTGTTTTATAATTTCGTCTATATTATATTCATAATTTTCAAGTTTAATTTCTACAGGAGACACAGAATACATCTTTACAAAGATTTTATACATACTATAACTTGGCTTAAAAATAATTACTTTGGATGACGGTTTAATTTTATATTTAAACACAAGGTCAATTATCTCATCTGAGCCATTACCTAAGATGATATTTTCTTCTGAAATTCCTATTTTTTCTGCAATTTTTGATTTTAATTCTTTATATTCTTTATCAGGATATCTGAATACATTTTTTAAATTTTTTTTCAAAGTTTTAATTATATGTTTTGGAACCCCATAGGAATTTTCATTTGAAGCTAATTTAATAACTTTTTTCAATTTATATTTTTGCTTAACATCTTCAATATTTTTCCCAGCCACATACTCTGGAATTTGGATAGCACTTTGAGATTGTAATTCATAATTCATAGTTGAGCTCTTCCTTGCAATTTAGTTATAAAATTACTGAGAAAACAGAGATATATAATTTTATTGCTATTTAACACCTTTTGCTGCAGGGTATGAGCCAAGAATTTTAAAATAAGTTGAATTTTTTTCAATTTCTGCAAGAGCCTTTTTTACTTTTTTATTTGTAATTTTACCTGAGAAGTCTATAAAGAACATATATTCCCAGGCTTTTTTCTTTGTAGGTCGTGATTCTATTTTAGTCATATTAATTTTATAATCATTAAAAGGTTTAATTAATTCAAAAAGGGCACCTGGTCTATCTTTTATTCCACATACAATGGAAGTTTTGTATTCAATATTTTTTTCTGGCAGCAAAGGAGATTTTGAAATAACAAGAAACCGAGTGTAATTATTTATATTATCCTGAACATTTTCAGCAATAATATTTAGGTTATATATTTGTGCTGCAAGTTTACTTGCAAGAGCTGCGGAATTCTTTTTTTTACTAACAGTTTTTGCTGCTTCAGAAGTAGAAGTCGTTTCTATTATTTTTACTTTGGAAAGATTATTTTCTATAAATATCCGACATTGTGCAATTGATTGGGGATGTGCATATAGAAATTTTATCCTATTTAAATCTTTTTCAGTAGAGACAAGATGATGTGCAATTTCAAGATAGATTTCATCAACAATACTATGATTAAATTCAATTAACAAATCCATTGTATAACCAACTACGCCTTCATTAGAATTTTCAATAGGGACTACACCAAAATCAATATATTCAGTTTCAACTTCAATAAAGATATCTCGTATTGTAGTAAAAGGGATATATAGAGATTCACTTCCAAAAATTTTCAATGCAGCAAGATGGGTAAAAGTAGCCTGTGGTCCTAAATAACCGATTTTTAATTTAGACTGAATTTTTCTACTTGCAGAGAAAATTTCAGTAAAGATATTATACAGACTCTTTTCTGGAAAGATATTTTTGTTTAATTTGATTATTGAATTTAATATTTCTTTTTCCCTTGAAGGTTGGTATACAGAAATATTTGAAGATATTTTTAATGATTTAAGCTCCTGGACAAGATTTATTCTTTTATGTAACAGTTTCAAGATATTTTTGTCAATTTGGTCAATTTCTTTTCTTATTCTTTTAAATTGTGAAAACTTTTTCATCAGATTTATAATACAGTTTTTTCCAATTCTCTTAAAGAAGTATGAATTTTTGTAATAAATTTATCCCTTGTTTTTTTATCAATATTATATTTTTCAAAAATTTTTTCAGAAGGTTTATAATAAGCACCATCTTTTCCTATTCCAATTCTGAGGGAATATGAAAGAATATCAGCAATATGAACTATTTCAACTAAGGAACGATTTTTTGTTGTACACGCAGAGGGTGTATGATGGTATTTTGCTATATCATAAAACAGGTCAGGTAATTTCCAGTAATTAGAAAGTTCAGCTCCTACATCACAATGATTGAAGCCCATAACTTCTCGTTCAGCTATATCAAAAGAGATGTCACGCATTTTTGTTAGAGTATTTATTTTATCAATAAATTTTCCTATATATCGGTTTAGAAGGATTTTTCCTATATCGTGTAGGAGCCCTGCAACGAAAAATTTTTCTATTTCTTTATAACCTATTTGCTTGGCTATAGATCTTGCACCTGCAGCTGTAGCAAGTGAGTGGCGCCATAAAGCACCGCGTTGAAGCCCATATCCTTCGGCTTCTCTGCTTAAAGAGGCATAGGCAGAAGCAGCAATAACAAGACTTTTGAGCGTGTCAAGACCTAATATTATAATTGCTTCTGAAATGGTAGCAATTTCTCTGGAATATCCATAATAAGCTGAATTTGACATTTTTAATACTTTGGCTGTAAGAACAGGGTCTTTACAAATAATTTCTTGAAAATCTTTAGGATTAGAGTTTGGATTGTCAATCTGTTCAAGAACTTTGCTAACAATATCCGGTAGAGATGGAAGATTTTCAGCCTCAGCTATTACCTTCTTCCATAATAGCGCAGATTTCTTTTCATCCAAGATGCTACTCAAAAGTGAGCTCCTTTATTTCTCTTAATGTAGGTAGATCTTTTATACTTTTTAAACCAAAATACTGAAGGAATTCCTTTGTTGTGCCATACAATGCAGGTGCACCTGGAACATTCTTCCTTCCTACAATTTTAACAAAATTTTTTTCCATTAAATCTTTCATAACACCATCTATTGAAACTCCTCTTATAAATTCAATTTCTGTCCTGGTGATTGGCTGTTTATATGCAATTATCGCAAGTGTCTCAAGCGCAGCTTTTGATAATTTTTGCTTCTTACGCCGTTGGAATATCTTTTTAAGCTCTTCTCCATATAACTCGTTTGTGCCAAGTCTTATCCCACCTGCAATTTCTTGGATTTTAATACCTGAATTTCGCATAATATATTCATTCTGCAGCTCTTTTACAACTTCTTTTACATTTGAAATATTTTTTTTTATCATTTCTGCTAATTTTTTGTAGCTTATTGGTTCAACTTGAACAAATAATATAGCTTCAATCAATCCTTTTAGATACTCTTTCTCATTTACAACTTTTTCCGCCATCTTTTAAATCCCTTCTCTCTTAAAAATCTTTATATCGCCAAAAAGCTTATGTTGTTTTACAATAATTATTCTTTGCTTAACCAGTTCAAGAAGTGCTAAAAAAGTTATAACAATCTCCCACACTTCAGAGTTGTTTGAAAAAAGTTGTTCAAATCCAATCTGCCTCTGATTTTCAATTATATTTTTTATCTCTTCAATTTTCATACCAACTGTAATTCGTTCAGGGACAATATAGCCAAGATCTTCTGCATCTGTATGTTGTATAAATTTACTAAAAATATTTATTAAGTCAAACAGTTTAACATCAACCCAATTATCGTCATCGCCAAATTCCATAACCATTTGAGATGTCGGTCTAAAAAACACATTACTTGTAGTTTCTTCTTTTTTTTGTAATTCTTCTGCAGCATTTTTGAATTTTTGATATTCAAGAAGTTGTTGCACCAATTCTTTGCGTGGATCTTGGAAATATTCTTCTTCTATATCAACCTCTGTTGGAATTAGCATCTTTGATTTTATATACATTAATGTAGCTGCCATTACAATAAATTCTGCTGATAAATTTATATCAATCTTTTTCATTAAATTTATGTATTTTAAATATTGTTCCGTGATTTCACTTATCGGAATATCATAAATGTCAATTTCAGCTTTATTAATCAAGTAAAGGAGTAAATCCATTGGTCCTTCAAATTTTTCAAGTTTTATAATATAAGAAAGCTCCTTCTCTTCTTTATTTATATTTGTATCATTCATATTTGAGCCCTACAATTTCATAAATTTCTTTTATGTTTTTATTTGCTATTTCATTTACCTGTCTATTATTTTCCATAATATATTCAGTTACTTCATTTTTATGTGCTAAAAAATATTCTCTTTTTTCTCTATATATCTCAAGAGATTTGTTAATTATTTCGGCTATCTTTTTTTTACATTCAACGCAACCCAGCTTGCCACTCTTACAACCTTCTTTTATCTCGTCTGTTTTATCTTTATCTGTAAAAATTTTATATAACGGGAACAAAGTGCAATTTTGAGGATTCCCGGGGTCATTTTTATAAATTTTTTTTGTATCAGTTATATATTTTCTTACTTTCTGTAAAATTTCATTTTTGGAATCAGAAAGGAAAATAGCATTATTATAGCTTTTACTCATTTTTCTACCATCAAAACCTAAAATTTTCGGAATTTCTGTAAGTAATGGTTCAGGTTCAGGGAAATAATTTCCATAAAAGTAGTTGAATCTTCTTGCAATTTCGCGTGTTATTTCAAGATGCGACACTTGGTCTTGGCCAACAGGAACTTTTTCAGCTTTATAAATTAAAATATCAGCAGCTTGTAATACTGGATAACCTAAAAAGCCATAATTACTTAAATCTTTATCTTTCATTTCTATAATTTTTTCTTTGTATGTAGGATTTCGCTGTAACCATCCCAGCGGAGTAATCATTGAAAATATTAAATGAAGTTGAGTATGCGCTGGCACTGCTGATTGAATAAATAGTTTGCTTTTTGATAAATCAATTCCACAGGATAATAAATCTATATATATATCAAAAACATTATCCTTAATTTCGTTAAAATTGCTATAATATGATGTAAGAGAGTGTAAATCAGCAATCATATAGAAACATTTATACTCATCCTGAATTTTTACCCAGTTTTTTATAGCTCCTGCCAAATTGCCAATATGTAATTTACCTGTTGGTTGAATGCCACTTAAAACAATCTTTTTCAACAGATACCTCCTTTTGATTTATTAAAACTGTCTAAAACATTTCTGCTTTTTAATTTCGGTACAAGATTTTGTACCTGCGGAAATAGATAAATTTTTGAAACTTTTATATTATTAAATTAATAAAGTAAATAATTACACTGTCAAGTAATTTTCCACCATTAAATATTAAGAAAAGAAAGAGTAACATTATTCCAATAAATTCAGTTTTTGAGTAATTTTCCCATATAGTTGATATTATTCTGCCACCTGCTAAAGGTAATAATGGGAAAAGACTAATTAAGAAATAGTTTAAATTTATTTTTATTATATACATAAACAGATTATAAATATAACCTTCAGGTGCCGGTTTATATAATATAATTAGAAGCATAAATAGGAGTGCGACAAAAAAATTTGCTAAAATTCCTGAAGCTGCGACATAAATACTCCATAAGAAAGGTTTTTTAAAGTTTCTTGCATCAATAGGTATAGTTTTGCTCCATCCATATCCAAATGCAATAAAAAAAATAAGTCCCAATCCATCTATAAATAGTTGAGGATTAAATTTTAGCATTCCTGTATCAAGCGGTGTAGTATCACCTAATTTTGATGCAGTATAGCCTTGTGCATATTCATGAACAGTAATGGCTATTAAAATAGCAGGAATTAATATTAAAAGCTCACGTAATGCTTCAATTATTGTTTGGATGCTCATACTTTAATATTATCACATTATTTTTTATTTTCAATATAAATGTATTTGCACAATTGAAAACATATTAAACCCACAATTAATCCTATTACCCCATCTGTAATATAGTGGTAGCGATTATACACTATTGAGAAAGTCATTGCAAGTGTGAATGGAAAAATTAACCAGAAAGGTTTTTTCCCAAAAAATTTTTTGATTAAAAATAACGAAACCCATGCTACTGCAAGGTGAGAAGATGGCATACAGGCACCTCTTACAGCTCCATTTGCCATTATAAAATCTTGAAGCGGAGTAAAAATGTATCCTGATAATTTTTTTATGTTATATGCCTCAGCTAATGTATATCTTGGACCTTGAATAGGATATAGCACAAATCCAATATATGAAATATAAAATGTAAATGTTATTGTAAAAACAAATTTTTCAAGTTCATTATACCTTTTTTTAAAAAATAAAATTATTGCAGGCACAGGCACATAAAAATAGTATGAAAAATAAGAAAATTTCAAAAATTCAGTTAAAGGCTTTGAGACTATTTTTTCAAGTGCAAGCGTGGGATTGGTCCCAAAAATTATCTTTTCTAATGTTGTTATGTGATGGTCTAAAAAATGATTATGTAATATCAAAACATAACCCTGAATAGATTTATATACAAATGTAAATGTAATTATTGGATAAGTTAATCTTAAAAATTTTATAACTTTATTTTCAGGTAATCTTGTAGAAAGGTAAGCAAGTAAAACTATTATACAGATATAGGAAAAATAAGCTATTAAATAAAAATACCAATAATCTACTTTATAATGAAAAGCAGATATAAGCAGTCCGATTAAAGAGAAGTATATTATACTCAAATAATCAATAGCTTTAAATTTTACCTGCATTTATACTTCTCCTTTAATTTCTTTAAGAATTTTTTAATATCTATTGATTTATTATATTCACTTATTAATGCATCTATCATCTCTAATTTTTTATTATTTATAGCTGATTTTGATAAAGCTTTATATACATAACAGTTATAATAAACAATATTTTCTTTAATCTTTTCATAATATGTATCATCAGGAATTAAATTGTTAAAGTCAAGTAAATTTAAAGTGCCATTAATAAATTTGTCTTTTATTTTTTCTATCCAATCAGCATAATCAATTTCTTCTATTTTTTCTTTAAATTCAGATTTAAGTCCTTTTTTTATTTCATTATTTATCTTTTCTATTAGTTTTTGTTTTGCTTTTCTAAGGCCCTCTACAGGATTAGTATAAATTGTATATTTACTTACAAAAAATATATATTCGTTATCTTCCCATTTTTCTTTTCCAACCCATAATGGTGGAGTTTGAGAACTTTTTTCAATTACTATTTTTGTTCTCTTTTTTTCAGTAGCACATTCTAATATTAAACATAATATTATGAATATAAATGTTTTTTTATAAAATTTTACCATAAAGATATTCTTTATCATACCTGATTATTTTAACACGAACAATATTTCTTTGAAGGGAAAATGCCTCTGATAATGGTAAAAGAATTGGTATATAATTATCTGAAATTGAATTTATATATTTTTCTTTTATAATTTTATGTTCTATAATTACATTAAATTCTTTTCCTATAATTGATTTAAAAAATTTATCTTTAGATTGTTTACGATATTTTCTTAAGATTTCTGCGCGCTGAGTTTTTATTTCTTCTTGCACCTCATTTTTAAAGTTACTTGCAGGTGTCCCTTCCCTTTTTGAATAACGAAATATATGAAGATAAAATATATCAAGTTTTTTAAGTAACGAAAGAGTTTCATTAAAATCTTCGTCAGTTTCCCCAGGGAATCCTACTATTACATCTGTGCCAATTACTGTATTAGATTTATTTTTTCTTATCTGCATTATTTTTTCTGCGAAAACTTCTCTTGTATATGGTCGGTTCATAAGTTTCAATATTTTATCTGAGCCTGACTGCAATGGAATATGAAAATAGGAGCAAATTTTATCATTTTGAATTGCTTTTAAAAGTTTTTCATTTATATCCGTAGGTTCAATAGAGGTAAGCCTTATTCTTTTAAGATTTTTTATTTTAGTAAGTTCAGATAACAAATCTGCTAAATCTTTTCCATTCCATTTATAGTCTCCAATATTTACACCTGTTATAACAATTTCTGGATAGTTTTCATTTGCTAATAACTGAGCTGTGTTAATTATTTTTTCAAAATTTTCGCTTCTACTTTTACCGCGTGCTGTTCTTACTTTGCAATACGAACAGTTAAGGTTGCATCCATCCTGCACCTTTATATATGGTCTTGTCCTATCTGTTATATAGATACTTGTAGATGCTTTTTGGCTTTTAATATTAATTATTCCTTTCTCTTTAAGAATTTCCGGTAACCGCATTTTTTCATTGTTGTTAACTATTAAATCTACACCTCTTATCTTTTTGAAAACCTCAGGGTTTGTATGTGCATAACATCCAGTAACAACAATATACGAATTTGGATTTTGTTTTATAATTTTCCTTACGATAGCTCGTGACTTTGAATCAGCTTTTTGAGTTACAGTGCAAGTGTTTATTATACATATGTCTGGTGGGATATGATTATTTGATAAAAGTCCATATTTAACAAGCTCAGTTCGTATAATATCAATTTCAAATTGATTTAATCTGCATCCAATAGATGTTACAAATACATTTTTTTTCATATTTACTTTCTTTTTTTGATTTTTCTGCGTATTTTATGCTTTATTTTTTTTAATCTTTTTCCTGCAAACTCAAAATTTTTATTTAATTTTAAACATTTATTATAGCTGTCTGCTGCTTTTTTCCATTCTTTAAGTTTTTCATAGGATAGTCCCAAATTATAATAGAAAAAGTAAACACTGCTGTCAAGTGCTATTGCTGTTAGAAAGGCTGTGTTCGCTTTATTATACCTTCCTGTATTAAGATATAACAATCCCAGAAGATTATAATAGTAAGCATTTTCGGGATTTAAATAGATAGCTTTTTCAAACGATTTTTCTGCTTTGTCATACTCTTTTTTATTGTAATAAGCCTGGCCAAGAATATAGAATAATCTGTCATTATCTGTTTCGTATTGAAGTGCATATAAACATAGCTTTATCGCAAATTGGTTGTTTCCTGTAATAAGATATAATTCAGCAAGTTGCACATAAAGATTAATATTATTGGGCTGAATTTCAATGGCTCTTTTTAAGGCAAGTATTGCATTTTCATTATCACCAAGAATTTTTGAGGTTATGCCCAGATAATAATATGCTTTGAAATTTTCAGGTGATTCAGCTATTACTTTTAAAAATATTTCTTTTGCTTCTTTATACTTGTGCTTCTTGAAAAGTTCTATCCCTTCTTGTATATTAGCTGCAAAAACTAAATTCCAAATAAGAATAATATTTATAAAAATAAATAATATTTTTTTCACTATTTCCTCTTTTTTTCTATAAATGCAATAAATTCATCTTCAGTTAAGATTTTGATTCCAAGTTGTTGTGCTTTCTGAAGTTTGCTTCCAGGGTTCTCTCCAACAATTACAAAATCTGTATTTTTACTAACAGAAGATGAGGAGCGCCCACCATTTTCTTCTATAAACCTATTTATCTCATCGCGTGTGAAATTTTTTAATGTCCCTGTAACTACAATGCGTAAGCCTTTAAGAATATCTCTTTGAGATTTCTTATATATAATTTTTACACCAGCTTGTTTTAGTTTATCTAAAACTTCTATATTTCTTTTTTGCCGAAAAAATTTGTATATACTTTCAGCTGCTTTGGGCCCTATCTCATAAATATTTAAAAGCTCAGAATATTCAGCGTTCATTAGCTCTTCTAATGAATTAAAATATTTTGCAAGCACCTGAGCAATATGTTCACCAACATAACGTATCCCTAAAGCATAAAGGAACCTATCAAATGATGCCTCTTTTCTCTGATTTATTGAATTAATCATATTTTCAGCGAGTTTATCACCCATTCTTTCATATTTAAGTAAGTCTTCTTTTTTTATAAAATAGAAATCAGCAAAATCTTTTAAAAGCCCTGTTTCTGCAAATTTTTGGATCCATTCATCTCCTATGCCTTCAATATTCATTGCTTTTCTTGAAACAAAATGTTTCAAACTTTCAACCAATTGAGCTGGACAGGATGCATTTGAACATCTGGGAATAGCTTCACCTTCGGGTTTTATAACATCTGCATTGCATATAGGACATCTTTCTGGGAATTTAAATGGTTTAGTATTAGGAGGACGTTTTTCCAGTATAACTTTTGTAACCTTTGGAATCACATCGCCAGCACGATATACAACAACTGTATCTCCTATTCTTATATCAAGTCTTTTTATTTCATCAGGATTGTGGAGTGTAACACGGCTGACAGTTACGCCGCTAATTTGAACTGGCTTAAGAATTGCTACAGGTGTTAATGCGCCAGTTCTTCCAACTTGGACAATAATGTCTTGAATAACAGTAGTGGCTTCTCTGGGTTTGAATTTCCACGCAATTGCCCACCGAGGAGAATGTGTTAGTTCACCAAGAATAGATTGTTGTTCAAAACTATTAACTTTTATTACGATGCCATCTATGTCATATTCAAGTGTATCTCGTCTCTCTTCCCATTCCTGATGAAATTCGGCTATTTTATCTATGTTGTCTGTAACAATTACATTAGGATTAAGATTAAATCCCCATCTTTTAAGATATTCATAAACATCTGAAAGTTTTTTGGCATTGTATTCTGGGGGAAGGGGTTCACCAATCCCATAAACAAACATTCTTAATTTCCTTTCAGCTGTAATTCTTGAGTCCAGCTGACGCAAAGAACCTGATGCAGCATTGCGTGGATTAGCAAATGTTTTTTTTCCTTCCTTAATGTATTTTTCATTAAGTTCTAAAAAATCTTTTCTATACATTATAACTTCACCACGCACAACAAGGCGTTCTGGAAAATTGTTGCCTAATAGCTTTAAAGGCACTGTCCATATAGTTTTTATATTATTTGTAACATCTTCACCAGTAATACCATCCCCACGCGTTGAACCAATTACTAATTCCCCTTTCTCATAAATTAATTCTACTGCTAATCCATCGTATTTATGTTCAATAAGATATTCAACTTTTGGAACTTTTAGCTCTTTTAATACTCGTTTATGAAAATCAAGAAATTCTTCTTCCCTTGCTGCATTTTCAAGACTTAACATAGGAGTGGGATGCGTAAAAGGCTTAAATTCTTTTAATGGTGGAGCCCCAACTCTTTGTGTGGGTGAATCAGGGGTTTTAAGCTCAGGATATTTCTCTTCTATCTCTTTTAATTGCTTAAAAAGTTTATCATATTCATAATCCGAAATTACAGGTTCATTTAAAACATAATATTTATAGTTATGATAATTAATCTCTTTTCGTAAATTTTCAACTTTTTCTATTATTTCTTTTGGAATTTTTGTTTTCATCATTATTATATATATAACTAAAATTTTTGAAAATGGCAAGTCTTTTTTTATATAGATTGCACTGACGAATGAAAAGTCCATATTTACATAAACTTCGGATACTCAATGGCTCGTTTTTGCAAGCATTTCGCAAAGAAAAGTGATGTAATTTTTTACACCTTAAGTCATCCCCCCTTTTTTACCCCCTTTATTCTTTATTCTGTGCATATTTAACACAACGTATTTAACACTACGAACTATGAACTGATTTAAGTGAACTAATTTAAGTAAACTAATTTAACAAAGTTGTGCACCGTCCCACCGTCCCAAAATGGGGACTGTGCACAACTTTATTAACTTTATTAATAATTTTTCAATAAAAACTATACTTTATT
>CAZSCZ010000006.1:0-25406 GCA_964605455.1 uncultured Spirochaetia bacterium | reverse complement strand
CTCTGTATAGGAGTGAAAGAGCTTTAGCATGTCTGAAACTTTTACTTATTTTAAAAATACGCTCAAACATTTTTCTCATCTTTTCAGTTTTGAACCTGATATAGTAGTTTATGATTTACATCCAGAATATTTTACAACAAAATATATTAATGAGATTGTGCCTTCTGAATGCAAAAAAATTGGTATTCAACATCATTTTGCACACCTTGTAAGTTGTTTGCTTGATAATGGTATTACTAATAGTAAAAAAAATTTTATAGGTATAGCATTTGATGGGACAGGATTTGGTGAAGACGGAAATTTATGGGGCGGTGAATTTTTTGTTTTTAATTTTAAAAGTTATAAAAGATTTGGACATTTTAAATATACAAAAATGCCTGGCGGTGAAATAGCTATAAAAGAGCCTTTACGAATGAGCATAAGTTATCTTTATGAATTAAATAATGATAAAATTTTTGAAAAATTACTTCAAAAAGAAGATTCAAAAAAGATAGAAAATATTATAAGATTAATAAAAAATAATATAAATACACCGTTAACATCTTCTGTAGGGCGATTATTTGATGGGGTTTCTGCATTACTTGATATATGTAAAACTGCAGATTATGAAGGGGAACCAGCAGTGCTTTTAGAAAATGTTATATCTTATAAGTATAAATTAGAAAAGAACTACTCATTTCAGATAAGGAAAGAGAAAGATATGTATATAATAGATTATAGGAAAATAATTGAGGGGATAATAAAAGATTTGAAGAGAAAAGAAAGCATTGAGAGTATTTCTATAAAGTTTCATAATACAATTGCCAAAATTATTTTAAATGTAAGTAAATTATTAAGAAATGATACAGGAATAAATGAAGTTGTATTATCAGGCGGAGTATTTCAAAATAGATATTTATTAAATAAATCAGTTGAAATATTAGAAGAATCTAAATTTAAAGTTTTATATCACAGAGAAATTCCTCCAAATGATGGTGGGATCAGTGCAGGACAGGTTATTATTGGGAATTACAGATAAAAAGTATATTTCAGGATTTTTCAAAAATGTGAGACAAATGCCGATTTATATTATCAAAAGCCAAGAAATTTTATTTCTGGTTGAAGCTTTATTTTAAATTTTTTATATACACGGGTTTGAATTTCTTTTATTAAATCATATATATCCTTGGAATTAGCGGTTCCTGTATTTATTATAAAATTTGCGTGTTTTTCTGAAACCATTGCTCCACCAATTTTAAAACCTTTTAAACCTGCTTTTTCAATTAATTCTCCTGCATATCCTTTTTCAGGTCTTTTAAATATACTTCCAGCAGATGGATACTCCAAAGGCTGCTTTTGGGCTCTTCTTTTCAAAATTTCTTTTTGTGTTTTTAAAATCTCTTTTTTCTTTCCTCTATATAATTTGAAACAAGCTTCTAAAATTATATATTTATTTATTGGGATTGATTTTCTATATAAAAATTCGATCTGATCTTTATAAAATATTTTTTCTTTGCCTTTAAAGCTTAAAACTTTAACATATTCCACCACATCTCCTATTACTTTACCAAAGGCACCTGCATTCATATAAATTGCACCTCCCACTGTTCCAGGGATGCCACTTAGCTTTTCAAGCCCTTTTAATTCATATTCAATCGCAGATTCTATCAGTGTATTAAGACTTACAGATGCCCCAGCTATTATAAAATTTTTTTTCCTACAAATATAATTAGTAAATCCCTTAAGATTAACTAAAATACCATCAAATCCCGCATCACTTACAAGTAAATTTGTAGCGTTCCCTATGATATAAATTTTATATTTAGTAGATTGAAGTAATTTCACTAATGTTTCTTTTGAATCAGGTATAAAATAATACTTCGCATTTCCACCAGTCCGAAACGAAGTAATATTTTTAAGTTCAAGATTTTTTATAAGTATGCCATTATTTAATATACTTTTCATAATTATACTAATTAAATAAATGAGCGAATAAATATTATAGTTGGCTGAGGATAAATAACATAAGATGTTATTGCAGCTGGGATAAGAATTGTTTCTCCTTTATTCAATTCTAATTCTTTATTTTCCCAATTTAAAATGCCGTGCCCATCAATTACACTAAAGATATTAAAAGAGCTTTTATCAGAGATGAACTTCATTTTTTCATTTAATATATATTTTTCCACCTGAAAATATAAGCATTTTACCAAGAGAGAGATTGTATTTGTTCCAACAAATGAATAATGCAAACGAGCAGGTGCAGGTGCAAAGTCATTAAAATTTATAACATCCAATGCTTTATCAATATGAAGTGGTCTTGGTTTACCATCAAAACCAACTCTACCCCAGTCATAAACTCTATATGTTACATCAGAATTTTGTTGAATTTCATTTATAACAAGTCCGGGCATTATTGCGTGAACTCTGCCAGATGGAATAAATATTACATCCCCTGTCTTAACTTCAACTTTATTTAGCACATCTTCAATTTCATCTGTTTCAATCAGTTTTTTAAACTTTTCTTTCGTTGTGCCTGGTTTAAGTCCTGCTATCAGCTTTGCACCTTGCTCAGCATGAACTATATACCACATTTCGGTCTTACCAAATTCACCATTTTCATTTTTGTTAGCATATTCGTCATTTGGATGGACTTGAACTGATAATTTATCATTTGCATCAATAAACTTTATTAATAGCGGAAAACGTTTTAAATACCTGTCATCAGGTTTTGTTCCAAGCAACTCCCTGCCATACTCTTGTAAAACATTATGTAAAGTCTCACCCTTCATCTCTCCATTTAAAATTATGCTGTTATCTTCAAAGTGGTCAGCAACTTCCCAGGATTCTCCAATTTTACTTCCTTTTTCTATTTTTTTGCCCAAATATTTTTTTAAATTATCTCCACCCCATATCTTTTCTTTATATATGGGCTTAAATTTGAAAGGGTATAGCATATTACCCTCCATTAGAAAGAAGTTTAAAAACAAGATTCACTAATAAGATAATAATTATGATAATCTCAATTATGAGAATTCTCTTATGTGTTGTATAATTTGTTTTTGAAATAATTTCTGCTAATTGCTTCTGTTTCATTGTAGATTTTGAAAAATTCTGCTCCATATCTTTTATTGTTGATGCTGAAACAATAAATTTGGGTGCAGTAGATAATTTGTATTTTAAAATAAAATATACAAACACAGAAATGATTATCCCTACAACTAAAATAACAAATATTGCACCACCAATAATTTTATAAAACAAAAATATATTTACAATAGTAAGTAAAAAAATTAAAGGCACCAAAATATATAGATATGTATTATTTTTCTGAGATATCATTCCTGATCTTTTTTAATGATTAATATAATTAAATCATCAATTTTTGAAAAATCAACTAAAAAATCCTTCATTGAATCTTTTATTTTATCAATTAATACTTCGGCAGAACCAGGGAAATTTTTGTAAATTGTTTTGACTATATTGTGAGCATCATATTTATCACCATCAAAGTTTACAAGATTATTGATGGCTCTATTTAAAATTACAAGTGTATCATCAGATGATAATTTAAAACTCTCTTTTTTCAACTTCTGTAAAAACTCATCTCCCCATCTCGCACCAATTGATATACCATCAAATTGATAATATGTAACTTCTCTATCTTCTGCTTTATAAAAGATTAGCGGCGTAATCTGTGTTGAACTTATCTCTATATAACCAGTTTCAGTATTAAGTACAGCATAAAGAGCATCAAATTTTAATTCAGAATACCCAATACGATTAAGTAAATTATTCATCTTTCCAAGGTATTCTGAAGATAAATCAATATTTTCCAACCGATTATTAAGAAAATAATTTATGAATGAAAGTAAAAATGCTTTTTTCTGTGCATCTTTTTCTTTTATTTCTCCAATAAAAAATCCTTTCTTATTAGAAGTTATGTTAATAAATTTAAAGATAACATTCGGTTCTTCTCTTTTAAAATGATAAAGCCCTGCACTATAATTCCTTATAGATCCTATTATTTCATTTTTAAAATATAAATCCCATAATCTTTTTGGTAAATCTATATGTTTTGATTTGAACAAAACTTTTATTTCTTTTGGATGAGTTTCTTTTAAAATCAAAGGTGGCAAAATCCTTCTTAAGGACTCTCCTTTTTTTATTTCATATTGAAGTTTATGATAAAATTTATCCAGCAAATTATTTATAAAATTAATATATTCCGCAACAATATTATTTTTAAATTTTTCTTTATTAAATTTAATTTGTAACGGTAAATTTGCTGTATCAGTTTTATAAAGATTTAATAAAATATAATGTAAATTTCTACTAATTGCTTTATAATTCTGTTTAAGTAATAAGCTAATTATTATTAAGACAAGTAAAATTACAATTACAGTAACAGCTCCTATCTCAATAAAAAAGAGATACCAAGGGAAAATTTTATATTTAAATAAAAATGGCTTAAACATAAATCTGTCAAATTTTATAATCACAATATATTTTTTTATTCCTTTCACATAAACAGGCAAAGCACTTATAATAGCTAATTCCATTTTAAGGACCCTTTCCAGAGGAATCGGTGTCCCATCAGGTTTAAATTGCCAAAGATGCGTAAATATAAATTTATATTTACTTTCAACTCTCTTTTCATAAAGTTCTTTTGTGCCCTTTTCTATAGAACGAACTACTAAGTTCCCTGCGCCGTCATATATAGAAATAGATTTTACCCATCTGTTTTTAAGTGATTCTTTTATTATATTTTTAATCTCTGAGACCTCGCTTACATTATTTAATCTGCATACTATATTATATAATACAGCAAACCTGTAATTTTGCATAAATTTCTCATTTGCAAAGTAATTAAGAGAAATAATCACAGAAAAAGTTATTATAAGTGCTATCAAAACAATTAGAACAGGTAAAACAACAAAACTCTTTAATTTAAATTTAAAATACTTATCAGGAATAGAAATCTGGTCAGTTGAATTTAAAGTTTCCGTTGATGTTTCCACCATATAAATTCCATCTCCGCTTTTTATTTAATAAAATTTTCCAAAATTTATGCTTGGTAACTACTACATATGTATATACATATACATTTCCTTTATCTGAAGCAATTACAATTTCAAAATTTCCATCATTGTCAATATCATCAATAACAATATTGGATATAATATTTTCAAATTGTGGATTTTCAAGCACAGATAATGTATCAATTATATTGCCGTTATCACTTCTTATTATACTCAATTTTCCATATTTATCAATAGTTACAATTTCCGGCACATCGTCATAATTAAAATCACACATACCCATTTTAACTGATGAAGAAGATAGTGCCTCTTTTACCCACAATTTTTTCCTTTTTTCAAAGTTAAAACAAATAATTGAACCTTGAATTGTAGATTGGACAAAGCAATACTGGTTTTTCTTATTTTTAAAAACAACAGGAGCATTTACAAGTCTCTCATTTATCTCGTATTCCCAGACATCAATACCAGATTTATTCAATACTATAATTTTTCCATTATATAAGGGCACTAATAGAAATATATCGCTATTGTTATCAGTTATAATAGAAAATTTTCCAGCATACAGGTATTTTAATTTTTTCCGCCACAGAATATTTCCTGTCAATCCATCAATACAATAAATTGATTCAGTATCGCCAACAATTGCATCATCATTTTTATCATTATTAAAATCATAAGTTAAAATTTCTGAGAATAAAGGGTTTTTGAAAGAATTAATATATTGTTCAAATTTTCCTTTTAATAAATTAATAAATCTCAAATCAACAGAAAAATTGGCAAGGATATTAAATTCTTTATTTTTTCTTGCAACTCCTATAGAAAAAACTTTACTTACTCCTTTCAATTCCCATATTTTTTTACCAGATGACGAAATACATATAATATTACCATTTGTGCTTCCTATCAAGATTCTGCGAAATGGTTTAGGTATTATTTTGATATGAGTGCAGGGAGATATAGGAAGATTTACTTTAAATAATGTATATCCATTTTTACCATTTAAAGATGCAAGAATTCCATCTAAGGACAATGTTACAATATCTCTTATTTTATCACTGTTCATCGCTTCTGTTGCAATTGAAAAAACTTTTGTGCCAATGCGTTGATATTTACTATTACTTTTCCATTTAATTTTAAATTGTCCCCATTCTTGTGGAATTTCTTTTTTAGCATCTACTTTTTTTATTTTATCAGAAGAAAAGTAAATATTTAAAAAAATAAGGAGAATTATTATCAGAAGATTCCATATAATAAAGAAATTGTAAAAAAAAGCTTTTAAGCCTTGTTTATTTAAGTCTATTTTTTTAATCATCACATAAAATTAAATTAATCTACTGATATCTGCTCTTTTTTAACTAACATCTTGGTTTCTTTTGTTCCATCACTCCATATAACATCTCTTGACATCCATCTTTGGTTACCCATTGTAAAAAAACCATATATTCGTAGAGGTGTCATAATTAATGTTACAAAGAGAGTATAAATAGGGAGAAATAACAAATCAGATGGATGCTTTTTTAAATGTGGCATCTGTCTTATACCCAGTGATAAATTCATTGCAAAAAGGGAGAGAAATATATCAGCTGCAAATTTTGATACAGTTGTAAATTCAAACCCATATTCAATAAGATATTTAATTATAGAAATCTCAACAGCTGCAAAGAAAAATGGGGTAATAATGTCTGTAATAAACATAAAGAAGGTAAAAGGATATTTGTAAAGCCATCCTAAAGAAAGTAAAGTTTCACGTTGAGATGAGCGTGCCCACCTAAGCTGCTGTTTCAAAAACCCTATAAATGTATCAGGACAATTTGTATAAACAAATGAAGTAGCCTGAAGAACTGTTTTATATCCCTGCTTTAATACAGTAGATGTTAAATATCTATCATCACCACTTGTGCAATATTGTCCTAAAAATTTCTCTTGAACAAAATCATTAATATAAGGAAGAATCAATCTTTTTCTGAAAGCAATTGCTCTTCCTGGCAAGCAACCAACAGCCCCAAAACTACTTTGTGCTCGTTGACTTAAGGCAAATCTTAAATCTTCCATCCACCCTGCAAATTTTCTAACAATAGAAACTTCAGAATTTATTATTGCCTGAGTTGCTGTTACTCCACCAACTTTTGGATCTTTAAATGGCTTTAAAAGCTCTTGCAGTGACCCTTTTGTTAAAACAGTATCACTATCCAAAAGTAAAATAATATCATACTTTGCATTTTTAATCCCAAGTGCTGTAGCAGGTCTTTTAGCAGGTTCAGGAAGTGTATATACTTTCGCGTTATATTTTTTAGCTATTTTTTTATAAGCAGATTCATTTTTACCACCACCATTTATTACTACTATTATCTCATCTGGACCTTCATTACTTACACTTTTAAGACAACGATTAAACAATTTAAAATTTTCATTATAAACTGGAATTACTACAGAAATACTCTCTTTATAAGGTTCAATATACGGTTTATATTTCTTTGAATAGATCCAACGCAATGTAAATAATATCCACACATAAACAAGAAAAACAAATCCTATATTTAAATTGCCATCCACAATAAAATCTAATGTCCAAAACATTTATATTACCTCCTACTTTAGAAATTTAGAGTGTTCGGTGGATTATAATTTAAAACATTGTCATTTTTAAATCAGGTGCTCTGAAGCCACTTTCAGAGGTTAAAAGACTCACCCATACCACTTACATCTTATAAGTAGTAGCGCTGAAAACCATAAAATTTTCTGTCATTTGCTACTTAAGTTACCGAACACTCTTTAAAAAATTGTTCACAGAGTAGATTTCACTTTAATCTATCTGTTCCTATATTTTCTCTATTCTTAGTTAACACCTATACTAAATTCTATTTCAAAGAATATTAAATATTAACTTGCCTAATACTTAACATTATCTCATTACAGTTATTATTAAAAATAACTACATTTTAAATAAAGAAAAGTATAAAATTAATCTTTAAAGTCAATAAAAATTTAGTCAATTTTTTCTTTTTTCTTTGTGAGCTCTTTTATAATCACATTTCTAAAATGTTCCCTTATTTCTTTATTATCCGGCATCATATCTAATGCTTTTGAGAGATATTCTTTTGCTTTTTTAAGATTACCTTTTTTATAATACACCCAACCAATGCTGTCAAGATAAGCTGGATAATTTGGTGAAAGTTTTAATGCAATTTCACATTCCTTTACAGCTTCTTCTAATTTCATACTTATATCAGCGTATATATATCCAAGAGAATTATGAGCAGTTGCATTTCTTTCGTCTATTTCTATTGCTTTTTTGAGAGATTTTATTGCCTCATGAAAATTTCTCATCTTATAATATATATAGCCAAGTGCAGCATAGGCTTTAGAATTGTTAAAATCAAGTTGTAAAGATCTTGTAAAATACATTTTAGACTTTACATAATCTTCTTTCTGTGCATATATATATCCAAGAACCATCATTACTTGTATCATAAATTGGTAATCTGTTTCTTTTTTTAAATAATTTTTTAAATGAAATATAGCTGAATCATAATCATTCAATCGCACATAAGTTAAGCCAAGATAATAATTTTTCTTTTCATCATCTTCAAGTTTATTAAAATATTTAAGTGCATCTCTATATCTTTTTTCCTGGTAAGCTTTTAATCCATTTTTCAAAATTAAGTTACCCATATTTAACCTCCCATTTTTCTAATTTAGGGATAAATTCATATGCAGTTAGGTCAAGATGTAAAGGTGTAATTGACACATATCCTTGCTTTACTTCGTAATAATCACTTTTCTTTTCTTCTTTCCATACAACATCATCACTACTGAACAAAAAATAAGGATTTCCATTTGGGTCAATTTGTTTTATCAATTTATCACGATATTTGCGTGTTCCAAGCTTTGTTATTTTTACCCCTTTAATTTTTTCTTTTGGTAAATTTGGCACATTAACATTTAAGAAGATTCCGGAAGGTAAAGATTTTTCATAAATCTTTTTTACAATTATTTGAGCGATTTCAGCTGCTGTATTAAAATAAATTTTACCACTGAATGCATCAATAGAGATTGAAAATGCTGGGATACCTGCAAATGTGGATTCAATTGCAGCAGCAACTGTGCCAGAATATACTATATCTTCACCCATATTAGGTCCCTTATTTATACCTGAAATTACAATATCTGGCTTAAAATCAATTGCGCCAAGAGTTGTAAGATAAACGCAATCAGTAGGAGTTCCATCAATTGTATAAATATTTTTTTTGATTTTTTTCATCCGAATAGGAGAATGTAGTGTAATAGCTTGACTTACGGCACTTCGTTCTCTATCCGGGACAATAATTACGGTTTGGTTAGCGATTTTGCGAATAGAATTATAAAGGGCTATTAATCCTTTAGCATTAATACCATCATCATTTGTAATTAATATTTTCATAATTGGAATACATTCGGGCTGGCGGGATTTGAACCCGCGACCCCTTGAACCCCATTCAAGTGCGCTCCCAAACTGCGCCACAGCCCGATACGCTATTGTTTTATAAAGATATCTGTTTCTTAAAAAAAAGTCAACAATTAACAATATTTTTCTCTACTACCTTTGTGGACACTAATATCTTACAGATACTCGTATTTGTTCTGCTGAAAACCCACTACTTTAAAAAAGAGAAGATTTATATTGACAAATAAAAAATAATATATTAAAATTTATTTTGATATAATACCAAAGCAATAAATTATTTTCACAATGAAATTAAAAATTATTTAGTTATTATACGGGTATATAGAGTGGGGGAATGGTTAAGTAATTGGATATAAAGATAATTTATTAATAAGTAGGCGAAAGTGATGGAGAGGCATTCAATTCCAAAAATAACCATTTATATCTGGAAAAGTTTTCAGAGAGTTAATAAATTCGAGAGTGTTCAGTAATTTGAGTGGGAAATGGCACACCACCACTTACAGGATGTGAGTGGAGAATGTGCCTTTTGAAAATAGGTAAATTCAAAGTGTGTAATTTATAATTTTAGGTATAGTTTAAATTATAATTTCCGAATAGTCTAAATTCAAAGAAAGGAGGAAGATAGATACTGAGTTATTATGAAAGTAAAGATAGCTAAATATGCTGGTTTTTGTATAGGAGTTAAGCGAGCATTTAAACTTACAGAAGAAGTGCTTAGTAAAAATAAAAATGTGTGTGCTTTAGGTGAAATTGTTCACAATAAATCAGTTAGAGAATATTTTGAAAAAAAGGGGCTTAAGATAATTGATGATATAAAAGATATAGGGGATAAGACATTAATTATTAGAGCTCATGGAATACCAGATTCTCTTCGTAAAGTTATAGAAAAGAAAAAAATAAAATATTTTGATGCTACCTGTCCATATGTTACAAAATTCAAAATAGTTGCGGAAAGACTTGAAAAAGAAGGATATTTCATTCTTATATTTGGGGATAAAGAACATGCGGAATTAAAGACAATAAGTTGTAATCTTAAAAATTATAAAATTCTTTCAACTATAAAAGAGTTTCAGTCTCTTCCCTCGTTAAGTAATAAAAGAATAGGGTTGATAGCACAAACTACTCAGTCTGTTGAATTATTTAAGAAAGTTATAGAAATTTTGGTTGACAAAACTTATGAATTACATATCTTTAATACTATATGCGATGCAACAAAATTAAGGCAGTTTTCAGCAATAGATTTAGCTGGGAAAGTGGATTTGATGGTAGTGCTTGGAAGTGAAAATAGTGCAAATACAAATAGACTTTATAATATGTGTAAAAAAATAAATTCTAATACTATTAGAATAAACAATATACATCAGCTGGACAAAAGAATTCTTAGAGGTAAAAATACAATTGGGATTACAGCTGGAGCTTCAACCCCTCAATGGGTAATTACAGAGGCTTATAATTTTTTTAGAAAAATATAATTCAGTTTGATAGGGAGTAGTGATAGATATGGAAGAAATAACAATGAAAGATATTAATCTTGATGAAGCAACAGTAAAGGATATTGCGAGAGGAGATATAGTAAAGGGAAAAGTGGTCCAGATTACAAATGAAGGTGTTTATCTTGATATAGGAGCTAAAGTAGAAGGTAGAATACCGATTCAGGAATTTGATTTTTCTCCACGAATTGGTGATGAAATAGAAGTGCTTGTTGTAAGAAAAAATGAAATGCAGGGTGAAATTGAGTTATCAAAAGAGAAAGCTAAATTCATCAAAGCATGGAACAATATTAAAGAGATATACAACGATACAGGATATATTTCTGGAAAAATTATAAAAAAATTACCAAAAGGATATGAAGTGGATATTGGTATCCCTGCCTTTTTGCCATTTAGCCAGATAAAGAAAATTGAAAACATTGAAGAAATAAAAGATACACCATTAATGTTTAAAATTATAAATCTTGATAATAGAAAGAAAAAAGTTATTCTTTCAAGAAAAGAATATATTAAAGAAACAACAGAAAAGAAGAGAGGAGAAATTTTATCTACTATTAAAGAAGGAGATATAATAGAAGGTGTAGTAAAAAATATTACAAATTTTGGAGTTTTTGTGGACCTTGGTGGTATAGATGCATTAATTCCTAAAAAGGAATTAAGTTGGAAAAGATTTATAAATCCAGGTGATATTGTAACAATCAACCAAAAGATAAAAGGGATAGTAACAGCAGTTGATAAAGCGAAAGGACGGATTGTTTTAAGTCATAAAAATATTTTGCCAAATCCGTGGAGTAATATTGAAGAACATTATCAAGTAGGAATGATAGCTAAAGGGGAAGTAATTGATATAAAAGAATATGGTGTTGTTGTTGAACTTCAAGAAGGAATAGATGGATTTATTAATCTTGAAAATCTTACATGGGCGAAGCATACAAAAAAACCTAAAGAGATTGTTTCAATTGGAGACAAGGTTGATGTTAAAATCCTTGATATTGATAAAGCAAATAAAAAAATAAAATTAGGTTTAAAACAGATTATACCCAATCCTTGGGATAAAATTCAGGACAAATATAATGTGGGACAAAAAGTACAAGTAAAAGTAAAAAGAATTACAGGCGCAGGAGCATATGTTGAAATTGAAAATGAAAATGATATAGAGGGATTTATAGAACTTGCAGAGGTCTCTTGGACAAGAAAATATAATCATGGTAGAGAAGCATTTAGAAAAGGGAAAACTCTCACAGCTGTTGTGCTTGATATTGATAAGACCCGAAATCTTATTAAACTTGGGTTAAGACAACTTGAAGCCAATCCATGGCTTATTTTAAAAGAGAAAATGGATTCCAAACAACCTGTTGATTGTATTGTTCAGAAAGTAGTTAGTCGTGGCGCTTATGTATTAATTGATAAAAAAATGGAAGGATTTATTCCTGTTTCACATTTTTCTGATAAAAAGATAGAAAATCCCAGAAAGTATTTACGGAAAGGGAAAAAAGTTAAATCTGTTATACTTGAAGTAGATGAAAAAAAGAAAATGGCTATTTTGAGCTTAAAAGAGTATAGAAGATTAAAGGCTCAGCAAGAGATGTCAAAATATTTAAAGAAAGAATCCACAGAAAAAATGCGACTCGGTGATATGGTTAGATTAGAAAATTTATCAAAATAATATGAAAAATAAAAAATAAGGAGTTATTTATATGCCTTTTAAAATAAATTTAAATAAATTGTTTGAAACAAAAGTAAGAAAAAAAGAATTGAAAAAAAATTTGCTTGTTGAAATTGGACTTCAAATAAGACATTATATTGTTAGCCATAAACCTACAGTTTACGCGATTTTAGGTATTCTTGGGATTATTTTGATTGCTACACCTATTTATTTGAAAAGTTATTATAAAAAGGTGGATACTGCAAATGTTTATTTTGAGAACGCATTAGGAATATATAGAAAAGCATTTATGGGTAAAGATTTAACTCCTGAAGAGCGAGCAAATCTTTTACAAGAAAGTTTACGCAGATTTCAGTATGTTATAAATCGATTTAAAGGCACACCACTATCTGCTGATGCGCTATTTTATCAGGGAAATGCTTACTATGAACTTGGTGATTATAATAATGCTTTAAAAAAGTATCAGGAATACTATGAAAAATATTCTAAAAAATACTTTGCTGATTTTGCCTTAATAAATGCAGGAAAATGCTATGAACAATTAAATAATTTTCAAGGAGCGGTTCAGTCATATCAGAAAGTTATTGATAAATATTCAGATAGATCTGGAGCAACAGAAGCTTTATTTCATCTGGGCAAAATATATGAACTTTCTAATAATTTAAATCAAGCTTTTCAATATTATAATAAACTTGTAAGTGAACATCCTTATAGCCCGTGGGCAAAAGAAGCTAAGTTACGAATACTTTTTATTCAAACTTTTTTATTCAAGCAACAAAAACAGACTCCTGAGAAAAAGGCACAATGATAGAAATCATTGATTATAAAAAATTTAATTTGCTCCCTTCTTATTATAAAAGAAGGTTAGACTACTCTAATATAGAAAATAAAGTAAAATTTATTATTGAAGAAGTAAAAAAACATAAAGATAAGGCATTATATAATTTTGCGTTAGAATTTGATAAAACAGATTTAAAAAAGATAGGCATAAAAGAGAAAATTTCCAATTTTAAAAAATCGTATAAGAAATATTTAAAAAAAGATAAATTTTTTATTAAATCATTGGAAGAAAGTATTAAACGAGTTAAAAAATTTCATTTTTCTCAGAAAGAAAAAAGTTTTTTGCTTACTGAATATAATGATGGGATAGAAATTACAGGACAAATTATTTTACCATTGGAAAAGGTTTGCATATATATTCCTGGTGGTAAAGCGTTGTATCCATCCACAATTATAATGAATGTTATTCCGGCACAAATAGCGGGTGTAAAAGAGATTTATGTTACAACTCCTGTAAAAAATAATGAAGATGTGTCAGATGAAATCTTGGTAACTTTATATCTTTTAGGTATATATAATCTTTATAAAATTGGCGGTGCACATTCTATTGCAGCATTTGCATACGGAACTGAATCTATACCATCTGTTAATAAAATATGTGGTCCGGGTAATATATATGTAACAACAGCAAAAAAATTGGTTTACGGTGATGTTGATATAGATATGATTGCAGGACCTACGGAGGTTGTAATTATTGCTGATGAGAAAGCTAATCCAGAATTTATTGCAATAGATTTGCTTGCACAAGCTGAACATGATGAAATGGCTATGCCAATATTATTGACAACATCAAAGAAAGTTGCTTTAAAAGTGCGGAAATGTATAAAAAAATTTTTTGAGCAATATAAAAATAGAATTGCAGAGACTGCTATAAAAAATAATGGTATTGCTATTATAGTTGATAGCATTACAAAAGCATTTGATATAGCAAATGATATTGCACCAGAACATCTTGAAATAATGGTTGAAGCACCTTTTGAATATTTGCCATTAGTAAAAAATGCTGGTTCGGTCTTCTTGGGTGAATACTCACCTGAAGCTGTAGGAGATTATATCGCTGGACCTAATCATACTCTTCCAACAATGGGAACAGCAAAATTTTATTCTCAACTCGGTGTTTATCACTTTGTTAAACGAACAGGCGTAGTTTATTTTTCAAAGCAGAAATTAAAAAAACTTCAGCCTTTTATCTCTAAAATAGCAGAGAAAGAAAAATTAAAGTTCCATTCATTAAGTGTTAAGCGAGAAACTTTGTAAAGGCTAAATAAAATAAATATATGAAAAGTTTGAATTTTAAATACTTGATGCTACTTTTTATAATACTGGAATTTTTTGCTGGTTGTTCTTCAACAAAACGTGATAAAAATATAATAGCATTATATTACTCTCCAAAGAAATTTCCATATTTATATAATGAAATAAGAAATAGAGCAAGTAAAATTGTATTTAGAGAAAATTTAAAACTAATTTTTCGTTCGGTTACAGATAATATTAAAGATGATATTTCATTTATTGCAAAATCTGGTGCTTTTATAGTCATTTTAGAAGATGACAAACTTAGTCGGATAAAAAAATTATATAATTCATTTAGAAAAAAAAAGATAAAAGTAGCACTTATTACAAGTGAAATTACAAATACAGAATATAGCGATTACCTTTTTACAACTGATTTCTCAAATATTGGGAGAAGAACAGCTGAAATACTTTACAAATCTACAAGAAAAAGAAGAAATGTTTTTGTAATGTATTTAAATAAAAAGAAGTCAAGAAAACAGTGTGAATTAGTAAAAGGGATTTCATCATTTTTTAAGGAAGATAAAGATATCTTGTTTTATACAAACTATTATACTGGTCCAGATAAATTTGATAAAGAAGATTTTCATAAATTAGTACATTCGTTTTCAGGTAATCTTAGAGGTATTTTTGTTGACAATGACGAGTATGGGGTTTTGCTGGCAAAAGAATTACGTATGATGAAAAAGGATAATAAAATAAAACTTGCTTCGTTTGGTGCTACAATTGAGGGTATTAATTCTATTCTTAAAACTGAAATTGCGGTAAGTGGTGATATAAATAGAATTTCTCTTTATACAAATGCGTTGAAAATTTTGATAAATGTTTTAAAAGAAAAAAATATTAACAGTAAAAAAATAATTTATTATGACAAAGGTGTATGCTATACACAGGTTAATATAATGGATTTACTTGCTAAAACAAAGAAGTATTCTATTCAAGAAATTTTAACAGCAGCACGAAAGTTACAATAAAATTTTCTTTGTAGAAATCAAGATAAAAATTGAAAAAAAGATACAATTTATCACAATGGCTATTAGAGTTTGCAGTAAGCAACATTAAATTGGCAATTGTTTGTTATACATAGACGCCTTCGCTGCATACTAAAATGGGTAAATTTTGTGTCTTTAAGTGTAGAGTAATGTTTAAGTCTCTGAAATAGGTTGAATAAAAAAATTTAGAGCTCTATCAAAAAGACAAGTGCGTCTGCTTTTTTATTATCTGATATTAAAAGTCTTGACATTTGATATGAAAGTAATTATTTTAATAGAAAGAATATGCGGGAGTAGCTCAGTTGGTAGAGCGTCACCTTGCCAAGGTGAAAGCCGCGGGTTCAAGTCCCGTCTCCCGCTCATAGATAGGAACTATAATATATGAAAGTAAATGCCCAGATTCTTAAAAAAGAAAATGCTAAAGCTACACTTTCTGTTGGAGTAGATAACGAGAGTGTTTCTAAAGAGTTTGAACGAGTAAGCACTATTTACCAGAACAAATCTCATATTAATGGCTTTAGACCAGGTAAAACTCCACTTTCTGTAGTAAAAGCAAAATTTAGCGAACAAATTAAAAAAGATGTTCTCCAAAATATTATTCCATCGGCTGTGAAAGAGGCACTTGCAATTACAGAGATTGAGGCATTTTCTGTTCCAAAAGTAAAAGATATAAAAATAGAGGAAGGTAGCCCCCTTAATTTTGTTTTGGAAGTGGAGTTGCCCCCAGAGGTTACATTATGTAAATATACTGACCTTACATTTTTCAGAGATGAATATAAAATAAGTAAAAAAGATGTAGAAAGCGAATTAAAAAAATTACAAGAAAGTTATGCTGATTATTTACCAAAAGAAAATAACATCGTAGAAGAAAATGATATTGTTACGCTTAAAATTGAAGCATATCTAAATGGGACTCTTTTAAAAGATGTTAGTTCAGAAAATTACAAAACAGAAGTTAAAAAAGAAAAAATTCTTGAGCAATTTTATAATATTTTAATTAATTCAAAAGTTGGCGAGGAAAAAGAAATAGAAGTGGAATATCCAAAAGATTTTAATGATAAAATACTTGCAGGGAAGAAGATTAAATATAAGATTTTAATAAAAGAAGTAAGGAAAAAGCATCTACCAGAACTTGATGATGAATTTGCAAAAGATGTAGGTGAGTATAGTTCATTAAAGGAGCTAAAAGAATCTATAGAAAGGCAGCTTAAAGAATTAGGAAGGGCTAAAGCAGAAGAGAAACTTGAAAGTGAAATAATTGAGAAAATTATTAATGACGCTGAATTTAAGATTCCCGAAAGTATGATTAATGCGCATACAAATTATCTTTTAGATAGTTTTACACGAAATTTAGCAATGCGGGGTTATAACCTAAATGAAATGATGCAGAATAAAACTATTGATTTTGAAAAAATAAAAGAACAATTTCGTCAAGATGCTATAAAAGATTTAAAAGTTTATCTTGCATTAAAAAATATTCGTGAAAAGGAAGGGATTGAAGTTACTCAAGAAGAGATTGACAATGAGATAAGAAAATATGCAGAGAAGCATAAGCAAAATTTTGATGAATATAAGGCTAAAATTTCTGAATCCACAATAGAATCATTAAAGCAGCAAATAGGGAATATAAAAGTTATAAACTTTTTAAAATCACATAACAAAATCAAGAAAGGGAAAAAACATAAATTTGCAGAGCTTGAGGAAACAATGGAGGGATAGATAATGACACTTGTTCCAATTGTAATAGAGCAAACTGCACGAGGTGAGCGAGCGTATGATATTTATTCTCGGTTATTAAAAGAAAGGATTATATTTATTGGTTCCAATATTAATGATGATGTGGCAAATCTTGTAATTGCTCAGATGCTTTTCCTTGAAGCTGAGGACCCTGAGAAGGAGATATTCCTTTATATAAATAGTGCTGGTGGTGTTGTTACTGCAGGTTTGGCTATTTACGATACAATGCAATACATTAAGCCAGATGTTGCTACAATCTGCATAGGCCAGGCAGCTTCTATGGGAGCGCTTTTACTTGCTTCTGGAACCAAAGGAAAACGCTCTTCTCTTCCAAATTCAAGAATAATGATTCATCAACCACTTGGTGGAGTTCAAGGACAAGCTACTGATATAGATATTCAGGCAAAAGAAATTTTAAGAATGCGTGATTTAATAAATAAAATTTTTGCAAAACATACAGGTCAAAAGATTGAAAGAATAGCAAAAGATACTGATAGAGACTTTTTTATGTCTCCTGAGGAAGCAAAATCTTATGGAATAATTGATCAAGTAATATATAAAAAATATCCAAAATCTTCAAAAGGAGTTTAAATATGGCACGACATATGAAGCCCACAAATGAAGTGAAATGTTCATTTTGTGGTAAAAGTCAAAATGAAGTATATAAAATTATTTCTGGTCCAGGTATATATATTTGTAATGAATGTGTTGAACTTGCTAAAGAAATAATAGATGAAGATTTTAAATTTCAGGAACAAGAAGCAGCTCATAGATTACCTAAGCCTTCAGAAATTAAAAAAATTCTTGACGAATATGTAGTTGGTCAAAGTTATGCTAAGAAAGTTATTTCAGTTGCTGTTTATAATCATTATAAACGAATTCAATTTAATTCAATTATGAAGCACAGAAATACAAAAGATAGCATTGATATAGAAAAAAGTAATATACTCCTAATTGGTCCAACAGGGAGCGGAAAAACACTTATTGCCAAAACTTTAGCAAAAATTCTTAATGTGCCTTTTGCTATAGTAGATGCTACAGCTCTTACGGAAGCAGGATATGTTGGTGAAGATGTTGAAAATATATTACTAAGGCTTATTCAGAATGCAGAGGATGATGTTAGTAGAGCAGAACTTGGAATAATTTATATTGATGAGATTGATAAAATAGCGCGAAAAACTGATAGTCCTTCTATTACACGTGATGTTTCGGGTGAAGGTGTCCAACAGGCTCTATTAAAAATTCTTGAAGGGACTATTGCAAATGTTCCACCTGAAGGTGGACGTAAGCATCCACATCAAGAGTTTATCAAAATTAATACTGATAATATACTTTTTATTTTAGGTGGTGCTTTTATAGGGTTGGAAGATATAATTCTTAAACGAATTGGTAATTCACATATAGGATTTGGTGCAGAAATAAAATCAAAGAGAGATAAAGAGCGAAAAATTGGTGAAATATTAAGAGAAGTTACGCCAGATGACCTTGTAAAATATGGATTTATTCCCGAATTTGTAGGTAGAGTGCCAGTTGTTGCTGTATGTGATGCACTTACAAAAGATGATTTTATTAAAATCTTAATTCAGCCAAAAAATTCACTTGTTAAACAATATCAGAAAATTTTTGAAATTGAAGGAGTAAAATTAACTTTTACAGATAAAGCACTTGAAACAATATCTGATTTAGCAAAAAAGAGAAAGACAGGCGCAAGAGGGTTACGTTCTATTTTAGAAGAGACAATGCTGGATATTATGTATGAGTTACCTTCAATGAAAAATGTTGCAGAATGTATTGTGAATGAAAAAACTATTTTAAAAAAAGCAAAGCCAGAATTAATTTTCTTTGATGAGGTGGAGGCAAAACTCGCATGAAAATTTTTAGCACTCCAAAAGAGAATAATCCAAAAATAATACCTAATGAACCTGAAAGAGATTATCCTGTAATTCCACTAAAAAATCTTGTAGTATTTCCTTCAATGGTTATCCCTTTTATTGTGGGAAGAAAGTTTTCCATAAACGCAATTGAAGAGGCAATGCGCACTGATAAAAAAGTTTTCCTTATAATGCAAAAACGCGCAAATATAGAACATCCTAAGGCAAAAGATCTATATAAAGTAGGAACTATATGTGAAATTTTACAAATACTTAAAATTCCGGATGGAACTATTAAAGTTCTTGTGGAAGGACTTAAGCGAGCTGAGATAAAGGAAGTTATAGATTCAGATGAATATTTTAGAGCAAAGGTAGTTATTCCAGAGGTAAAAATATCAGAAGATAAGGAAATGGAAATAGAAGTTTTGGTACGAAATGTGCTTCAGCTTTTTGAGCATTATGTTAAATTAAATAAAAAAATTCCACCTGAAACAATTGTAACAGCTATGAATACAGATTCTTCAGAAGAGATGGTAGATATTATCTCCTCACAGATAGGGTCTAAGCCATCTGTAAAGCAGAAATTACTTTCTATTTTTAATCCTATAAAACGTTTAAAAGAACTTTCCAATGTATTACAACACGAAATTGAGATATTAAATGTTGAGAAAGAGGTCCAGGACAAAGTTCGCGAAAATATGCAAAAAACCCAGCGTGAATATTATCTTCAGGAACAGTTAAAAGTTATAAAAAAAGAATTAGGCGAAAAAGGTGAATATCTTGATGAGATTGCTGAATTAAAGAAAGCAATAAAGAAAGCAAAATTGCCAAAAGAAGCACAGGAGAAATGTAAAAAAGAATTAGCAAGGCTTGAAAAAATGCCTCCGATGTCTGCTGAGGCATCTGTTATACGCACATATATTGATTGGATTTTAGAGCTACCCTGGAAACATAAAACAGAAGATAAAAATGATTTAAAGGAAGCAGCAAAGATTTTGGATGAGGACCATTATGGATTAAAGAAAGTAAAGGAAAGAATTTTAGAGTATATGGCTGTGCGTCAAATAGCTGAAAAATTGAAAGGTCAGATTCTATGTTTTGTTGGGCCTCCTGGTGTAGGTAAAACTTCGCTTGCACGTTCAGTTGCAAGGTGCTTAGGACGAAATTTTGTGCGAATTTCTTTAGGTGGTGTTAGAGATGAAGCGGAGATAAGAGGACATAGAAGAACTTATGTGGGTGCTCTGCCTGGTAGAATTATTCAAGGTATGAAAAAAGCTAAATCAAAAAATCCTGTTTTTCTTATGGATGAAATTGATAAAATGAGCACAGATTTTAGAGGTGACCCTTCTGCAGCTTTACTTGAAGTTTTAGACCCTGAACAAAATAGCGCTTTTTCTGACCATTATCTTGAAATACCTTTTGACCTTTCAGATGTATTTTTTATTACTACTGCAAATACAACATATAATATTCCTCGTCCTCTTCTTGATAGAATGGAAGTTATTAAACTTCCAGGTTATACGGAAGATGAAAAATTACATATTGCTGAAGCATTTCTTATCCCCAAAAAATTAAAAGAACATGGACTAACAGAAAAAAGTCTTGTTTTTTCAAGAAATAGTATTCTTGAAATAATACGTCACTATACACGTGAAGCCGGGGTAAGAGAATTAGAGCGAACAATTGCAACAATTTGTAGAAAAGTTGCAAGAAAAATAGTTGAAGAAAACAAACAAATAAAGATTCATATAACATCCAACTTATTACACGAATACCTTGGGCCCCGAAAGTTCAGATATGGTGAAGCGGAAGAGAAAGATGAGATAGGGGTAGCAACTGGACTTGCGTGGACAGAAGCAGGTGGTGATATCCTTTCAATAGAAGTTTCGGTTGTCCCGGGTACAGGTAAACTTATATTAACAGGAAAACTTGGTGAAATTATGCAGGAATCGGCTCAGGCTGCACTTTCATACGCACGTTCAAAAGCCAAAGAATATAATTTGCCAGAAAATTTTTATAAGAAAAACGATATTCATATCCATGTGCCTGAAGGTGCAGTTCCAAAAGATGGACCTTCTGCTGGTATTACAATCGGTACCGCTTTAATTTCTGCTCTTGCAAAAGTGCCTGTAAGAAAAGATGTGGCAATGACCGGGGAAATTACTCTCCGAGGAAAAGTTTTGCCAATTGGTGGCATAAAAGAAAAAGTCCTTTCTGCGCATAGAGCAAATATAACAAATGTAATTTTACCTGCTGAAAATAAAAAAGATTTTGAAGAGATACCAAAACAGATTCAAAAGAAGATGAAGTTTTACTTTGTAAAAAAGATGGAACAAGTGCTTAAAATAGCACTATCAAAAAATGATTTCATTCAATCCGATATGGGTGAAGTTATTGGAGGTGAGGTAATTAAAATTCAAAAAAAGAAAAGAAAAATTCAGAACTTAAAAAAGATAAGGGATTGGAGTCCTGATGCAATACAACCTGAAGCTTAATTTGTTCACCTTCCTTCTATTGTTAATATTGTCCCTTCAATGTCAGAAAACATTTGAGATGCCTGAAAGAATAATAAATCCACCTATAAATGTTATTACTTATCCTACAAATCAAGGAATTATCGTAAAATTTTATGGTAATAATATTGAAGAGGGTTTTAGTGGATATAATGTATATGTGAGCGATAAATCTGGAATAAAAAATCAAAGTATATCACCTATAAAGAATAATTATGGAGGACTTCCTACTTTGCCATATGGTGCTTATGGTTGCTATCCTGATGCTTCACAGCAAAGCTTTGTTACAGTAAAAACAGATTCTTTTAATTCCCCAATTAGTAATGGAAAAAAATATTATGTTACTGTTACTGCTTACATTTTAGTAAATGATAAAGAATATGAAAGTGACCATAGTAATGAATCTGAAATAATTCCTTTAAATGAAGGTGAGGCAGAAATTTTTAATCATAAAATTTCTGGAAAAACAAATGATGGCATTGTTTTTAATTCAAATAAGACTGTCATAATAACAAATGCGCCAGATACCATTGTTTCAGGCTGGGGCGGAGATTTCGTGTTTGAATTGAATGACTTTAACGGTGAAATATTACCTTGTATAGTTATAAAATCAAATCAAACATATATTCAAGATTTAGGATATTATAATAACATTAATGAAGTAGATGAAATTCCACAATCTGGGTACCTCGCACCTGATATTATAATGCCTGTAATTGAATCTCATCTGTATATATTATATAAGCCTGCTTTTAATCAATACATAAGAATTTATGTAATTTCTGCACCTCAATCTCAGAGTTCAGATTTAAGCGATGTTAGCTTAAAAATTAAATGGGCATTTTAATTTAGATGCTAAATTTTGAATGTTTTTGTTTAAAATTTTTATGGAGATAATTTAAAATGGGTAGTGTAAAAGACTTAACAATTATAAAAGAAGCTAAAGGAAATAGCGCAGGAATAGGACGATTTATTTTTTCTGATAGGTATTCAGTTTTTGACTGGGGAGAAATGCCAAATCATATTTCTAATAAAGGAAAGGCATTGTGTATTATAGGTGCCTATTTCTTTGAAAAACTTGAAAAAATGGGAATAAAAACTCATTACAGAGGAATAGTTGAAGATAACAAATTAAAAAGACTAATGGAAACAAAGAAACCTGCAAATATAATGGAGGTTAAGCTGTTACGAGTAATAGAACCCCAAATTAAAGATAATACTTATGATTATTCAATTTATCAAAACGAAAAATCAAATTTTCTTATCCCGCTGGAAATAATTTATCGGAATTATCTACCAGAGGGCTCAAGCATTTTTAAGCGATTAAAAAAAGGAGATATAACACTTGAAGATTTGGGGTTTGATAAAGTGCCTTCACCTGATGAGAAACTTAAAAAAACAATACTTGATGTATCTACAAAGTTAGAATCAACTGACAGATACATAAAATGGGAGGAAGCCCAAAATATTTTAAATCTATCAGATAAAATGATAGAAAAAATAAAAAAAATTACTTTACTTGTAAATGACCTTATTACAAGAGAAACCGAAAAATTATCCCTTATAAATGAAGATGGAAAATTAGAATTTGGATTGGATGAAAACAGAAATTTAATTTTAGTAGATGTTCTTGGAACACCTGATGAATGCAGATTTAAGTTCAATAATATTCCTGTAAGTAAGGAAGTTGCAAGGATATTTTATAGGAAAACTGATTGGTTTAAAGAAGTAGAAGAAGCAAAGAAAAAGGATAGCGTAGGTTGGAAGAAAATTGTAAAATCATCTCCACCACCATTACCTCAGCGGCTCAATGAATTAATTTCTATGCTATATCAAGCTTTTTGCAATGAGATAACCGAACGAAAATGGTTTGAAACTCCTTCATTAAAAGAAATACTAAATGAAATAAATGATATACTTTAAAAATGGATAAGAATGTTCGTTAATTTAGCAGATATGTATAATAGGGTGGTGCCTCTCAGAAAAAAATATGAAATTGGCGTTCATTCTCTTTTTATTTATAATCGTTTTAGACTACTTTATGAATATTTTGGTGAGATGCTTAGTGCAATGATCATTATGTGAGTTATATGAGATAAGACAGGAATTACATAAAGAACTGAAAGATAAATCTATAGATGAAATTAATAATACAGATTTAAAGAAATATAGCAATTGGAAAAAACAAAAAGAAGAAATTTTGACCGTTAGATAACCTGTATCTCACGAAAAGGCAAAGGATTTATACACCTGCATTTTGGGAGGTATTGTAAGCCTTTGCCATTATAGGTTATGTTTTTCTTGACAAATGATTTAAAATGTATTACATTGTAATACATTAATTTGTGAGGTGATAATATGCCATGTTCTATTACAATAAGAATACCAGAAAAAATAGAGAAGGAATTAGAATCTATTGTAAAAGATGAAAAAATATCAAAGAGTGTTGTTATTCGTGAGGCATTAGAAAGATATTTAAGTGTTAAGCGATTTCGCCAATTGAGAAAGAAAGTTTTACCTTTTGCTGAGGCACAAGGACTTTTAACTGATGAGGATATTTTTAATACACTTAAATGAAAATTGTTATTGATACAAATGTTATAATTGCATCTTTTGCAACAAGAGGATTATGTAGTGAACTTTTAGAATTATGTTTATATAATCATGAAATCTATATAAGTGAGCACATTATTAATGAGTGTGAAAACAAATTTAAAGATAAAATAAAGTTACCAAACAAGATAATAAAACAGATAAGTACATTTTTGAGGAATGAGATAAATGTTGTTGCACCCACAAAAATTGATAATAATATCTGCCGTGATAAAAAAGATATACCAGTTATTGGCACTGCAATTTCCGCAGGAGCAGAAGTTATTATAAGTGGAGATAAAGATTTATTAAATTTAAAAAATTATAAACATATTAAGATTTTATCACCAAGAGATTTTTGGAATTTTTTAAAGAAAAAACACGACCTATAACCTGTATCTCACGAAAAGGCAAAGGATTTATACACCTGCCTTTTGGGAGGTATTGGAAATTTCTGTCTGTTATATGCCGTTACATTAAAAGTTATATTGGAGGTGGAAAAATGAGGAATCTTAAAGCAAAAATGTTCAATAAAAAAGCATCTGACCCCAGAAATAAACCCGATCAGATTATTGAAGCTATAGGATTAAAACCTGGTCAGGTTGTTGCTGATATAGGCTCAGGTGGTGGTTATTTTACATTAAGATTTGCTAAAATAGTTGGTGAAGCAGGAAAAGTTTACGCGGTAGATACAGATAAAAAATTTTTAGAATTCGTAAATAATAACGCTAAACAGAAAGGATTGAATAATATAGTTACAGTATTAGCCAAAGATAAATTGGAACTACCAAAAGAAAGTTTGGATTTTGTGTTTATGCGCAATGTGACACATCACATATCAAACCGTGTTAGTTATTTTAAGGAGCTGAGGAAATTTCTAAAACCTTATGGTAAAGTGGTCATAATAGAGTATAAGAAAGGCAAACCGTTTACATTCCGTGGAATGT
>CAZSCZ010000005.1:0-27654 GCA_964605455.1 uncultured Spirochaetia bacterium | reverse complement strand
GTCGTATATTAAATTCATTATTATTTGCATAATAATTTCCAATTTCATTTGGTTCAAAATTATAGAAATTTGTATTATACTTCCTTTCCATAATTTCCAGCATCTCTTCAATAGGCGTAATTGCAGCTATAGGTTCTTTTGAAAATGCCCAGGAAAATGCTACAGCTCCTGCAATTTTATTATTTATATACACAGGACTTCCACTCATTCCAGCAATAACCCCAGCTTTATCAATCACATTTCCACTTAATTTTGCCAGTATAAGGTCACCTTTGGGCCGAATATTATGTAGAACAGAAATAATTTCTACATCAAATTTTTCTATTTTTGTGCCATTAAAAACAGTTTTGCCATAGCCTTTCATTCCGGGTTTGATTTTTTGAACAGGAATAATGTCATCTTGTGAGAACAGAATTAAAACATTGAATACAGTAATCCAGTATAAAAAGAATATCAAAAATTTTAAATTTTTCATATTTTTACCAAATTAAAGATAGCTTAATACTTCTTGCCACCCACGCACACGAATTAAAAGTTCTTTGTTTATTTTCTTTTTAGTTTGATTCCAGGGGTAGTCAAATAATAAGACACGAATATTCTCTTTTATAAACTCTATTGCAATATCAAGTCTGTCTTCAATAAAACATTTTAATGAAATACAATTTGAAAAAATTTTTCGCAATTTGTTTTCACCTCTTTTCTCTTGAATGAAAAATATTTTATCATAAAAGATTTTATTTTTCTGTAACCACTCTAAAGTCAATTCTTTTACATTTTCTGGTCTCGCAGTAATTATAATTATTTGATACTTTTCTTTAAGGTAATCAATACTGGTTTTCGCACCTGTAAGCAAAGGTATTTCTAACCATTTTTTGGTATCTGTAAAATGTTTCCAGAATTCTGACATCTTTTTTTGAGGGATACCAAGAACCCGTTCATAGAAAAAATGAGTTACATCTTTACGTTTTAAATTAAATCCGAAATATTTGTTTATATATTTACGAAATATTTTGTCAGAATCACCAAGTACTCCATCTATATCTATTCCAATTGCAGGTTTATAGATGTTCATACTTTTCTCTTAATTCTTTATATAATGGAAATGCATCACACATTTCTTTTACCTTTTTTGCAATTTCAGAAAGTTTTTCTTCGTTCTGGTAATTTTTTATTGCCTCATCAATAAAATCTGCAATAATTTCCATCTCCTGTTCTTTCATACCACGAGTAGTAACGGATGGGGTGCCAATTCTTATACCACTTGTAATAGTTGGTGGCTGTTCATCATACGGAATCATATTTTTATTTACTATAATTCCTGCTTTCTCAAGTGCAATTTCTGCCTCTTTTCCTGTTATATTTTTATTTCTCAAATCAACCATCATAAGGTGATTATCCGTCCCACCTGATACAAGTTTATATCCTTTTTCCATAAGTTTTTCTGCAAGTTTTTTTGCATTTACTTTTATCTGTTTTTGGTAAATTTTAAATTCTTCTGTAAGTGCTTCTTTTAATGCCACAGCCTTTGCTGCGATTATATGCATAAGTGGTCCACCTTGAATACCAGGAAAAATTGTTTTATCAACAACTTTGGAGAATTCAGATTTACATAAAATCAAACCACCTCGCGGTCCTCTCAAAGTTTTGTGAGTAGTTGTAGTAACAAACTGAGCATAGGGTACAGGAGATGGATGCTCACCTGCTGCTACAAGTCCTGCAATATGTGCGATGTCTACTACAAGCAATGCACCTACTTCGTCCGCAATTTCACGAAACTTTTTAAAATCAATTATTCTTGGATATGCAGATGCACCTGCAATTATTATTTTGGGGTTATGTTTTTTAGCAAGTTCTCTTACTTCGTTATAATCTATTGTTTCAGTTTTTCTATCAACACCGTAAAATACAACATTAAAAAACTTACCAGAAAAATTGACAGGACTACCATGTGTAAGATGTCCGCCATGCGCAAGATTCATTCCAAGAAAAGTATCGCCCGGCTGTGCAACTGCAAAATAAACACCCATATTTGCTTGTGAACCTGAATGAGGTTGAACATTTGCATGGTCAGCATTAAAAAGCTTTTTTGCCCTCTCTATTGCAAGTTGCTCTACAATATCCATAAATTCACAGCCTCCATAATATCTTTTTCGTGGATACCCTTCTGCATACTTATTTGTCATTATACTTCCTTGAGCTTCTAAAACCGCTTCCGATACAAAGTTTTCAGATGCAATAAGCTGAAGTTTAGAATGTTGTTTAACAGTTTCATTATAGATTGCTTCTGCTACTTCAGGGTCAATGGCTTTAAGATGTTTCATTTAATACCTCTCTTCTTTCTAAAAGTAAGTTTATATATTTTCTAATCTTTTCAAAAATTTTGAAATAAGCATTGACTGAATCATTAAATGGGTCCAATATTTCATCATTTATGCCAACAAATTGTGGGAGAACAAAAATTTTTTCCTTATATGGCTTGAACTGATTTTTAAGAAATTGAGCCTGAAAATTTTCCATTGTAAAAATGAATTTGCTATCTTTTATATCTATTGGCTTAATAGATTTAGATTGAAAGGAAGAATTTAGTGGAATACCGTAATAGTGTAAAACTTTTTTGGCGTTTTCAGAAATTTTAATGCCATCAATTGCAAAAATACCAGCAGAATCAGCATAAGTATCAAATCTCTCCTGATTTGCACGAAAATTAAAATACATTTCTGCCATAGGACTGCGACAAGTATTTCCTGTACATACAAATAATATTCTCATAAGTGATATAAATTTACTCCAAAATAATTAAATGTCAATGAAAATTTTATATACCAGATTTTATACTTTTTATAAAAAAACTCTAAAATATTGCAATTTAAAAAAATGTTGACTTTTATTACAGAATTATATATTTTTAAATTTAAGATAAATTTAAAGGAGGTTTATATTATAATGAAAAGAATATTTGTTTTTATATTATTCTGCCTTTTGTTTTCTTCCTTTTTATTTGCATTTGAAAAAGATAAAGCTACTTCAATTTATAAAGAAAAGCTCATAATAGCAGATTTTGCAAATCATACTAAATATAAAGGACTGGGTAAATCATTAACAGATGAGATAATTGCACTTTTTGTTCAGACAAAAAGGTTTGATATTATGGAACGAGAGCGGCTTCAAGCAATTTTAAAAGAACAAGAATTACAGATAAGTGGGTTAGTTAGGACAGAAGATGCTGTGAAAGTTGGTAGAATTGCTGGTGCGAGGTATATGATTTTTGGAAGTGTTACAGGTGCAGATGCTACACATTCAGAAGAAGAGAAGATAATAATAGAAAAAACGAAAAGTGGTAGAATAAGAAAAGAAAAATATATAAGAACAACATGGAATGGAAGGGTAACGCTATCTGCAAGGTTAGTAGATATTGAAACAGGAGTGGTGCTTTTAGGAAAAACTGTAGTTGGGAGTGGATTTAATGAAGAGAAACGACCGGCTGCTGATAGAAGCTTTTTAGCTGAGATTATTCATCAACTTGCTGCAAAAGGTGACGAAGAGAAAGCAAAAGAACTATATTTTAAGCAAGGCGATGAAAAAGTTATTAATATTGCGAAACGGAACGCTGCTGTAAAACTTGTTAAATCTTTTCTTAAAGAGTTTCCATTAAGTGGCTATATTATATCCCAAACAGAGGATAAGGATTATATTGTAGACCTTGGAACTGAAAATGGAGTTAATGCAAAAGTAAATTTAAAAGTGCTTGGTAAAACAGAATTTATAAAGCATCCTATAACAGGTGAAATTATAAGAGCTAGGACAGAATCTTTAGGATATTTAAAAGTAATTGATCTTGGTACTACTACTTCTAAGGCAAAATTTGTAAAAGGTGAGAAGGACCAGGTTATACCAGGTCTCAAGGTAGAAGTGGTTGACCCTATTTTTGTATGGCATAGAGCTTTGGCATCATTTTTAGTTCCTGGACTTGGACAGTTCCTTGAAAAAAGATGGGGGACTGGTATAGCTTTTATTTTAGGTGAAGCTGCACTTATAGCAGGCGCATGGTATTTTCACTATAGAAGCACTGAGGAATTTATCACTAAACAAGACCTGTTTGATACAACTGTATGGCCTGAAAAAGGGGAGCAATATGATAATGCAAGAAAACAGGCGTTGATTGGAATGTGGGTCTTTATTGTTGCTGAAGCACTAGTCCATATATGGGATGCTATTAATGCCGGTTATCCTGCTGAAAAAAATAGGATGTTAACTTATGTAAATAAACAAAATTCTTTTTATGCATTTCAGTTTTCACAAAAAAATCTAAAAATACAGAAATCTTTTAGATTTTAGGAGGTATAATATGCGGTATATTTTAATCTTGTTTTTAATAATGTTTATTTTTACAGGATGCGGTTTTAAAGAAATTACAGTAGAAGGATATGTGTATAAAGATGAAATTAAAAATAATGAATATGATTTGGGTGAACCTCCTTTGAAAGGGGTGTTAGTTCAAAGTGGTAAGCTTATGACTGAAACTGATTCAGATGGATACTTTCGCATTAAAGGTGAGATTGTAGGCGAAACGGCAGATATATATTTATACCTTTCAAAGAAAAATTATGTTAGCAAACGAGTAAAAGTAGTTATTCAATCAGGTGATGAAAAGAATGGAACAACAATATTCTTCCCTGATTATCCTGATTTGAAAATAGTAATGCAGTCAAATAATTGAGATAATAGGTTAAACAATAAATGTAATGCTTGATTAAGCAAGTCCATATAATTTTTGTATGAAATGAATTAATTCCCTACAAAATTTTACGGTTTTCTAAGCCTACATTTATAGGATGTAAGTGTGGGAAGGCATCATAATCCCACACCTATAAAATGTAGGTGTGAAGACTAAAATGAGTAAAATTTTGTATTTTTTATAAAGTGGGTAAATTCAAAATATATGATTTATAATTTTAGGTATATTTTAAATCATAATTACCAAGCATTTTAAAATTGAAACAGGAGGAAAAAAATGAATATAGAGATTTTAAATAAATATAAAAAAAATATACAGGCATTATATGAAAAATGGGGGCTCAAATTTATTGTTATTTCAGTTATTATAGCTTTATTTTTTATTTATTTCATAATCTATGGAATTTCTCCAACTACTGGAAAAAAGATTTTTGCCTATTTGAAGTATAATACATTTGACACATTCCATACACAAACTTCCTATTTTTTTAATGCAGGTGTTAAATATGAGGAATTAGGATTACATAATTTGGCAATTGGCTCATTTAAGCGAGCTCTTCATTTTAAAGGAAATGTATTTAAAATAAATCCTAATGACCCATATCAACTTGAGTCCCTATACAATTTAGGAGTTATTTATTATATGCATAAAAAAAATTATCCTCAGGCAATGCACTATTTTAATAAATATCTTGAGATATTTCCTAAAGGAATAGAAAATCCTCATGCAGAGGATATTTATAAAGTTGTTAATTATATACTTGAATTAGATGATAAGACAAAAAACGCTGAAGCAAAAAAGTTTAAAGTTCAAGGAAATAAATTTTATTTTAGAAAAGACTATACCAAAGCAATAGAATATTATATGAAAGCTTTGGCATTAGACCCAGGATATGTTGAAGTGTATAATAATCTTGGGACAGTATATCTTCAAATGAATGATTTTGAAAAAGCTGTGAAATATTGGAAAATTGCATTAATGCTTGACCCAGATGAGCTTTACTTATATATAAATACAGCACTTGCATTGGACGAAAAATTAAAAAAATATGATGAGGCAATATATTATTATGAACAATTCATTAAGAAGGCACCAAAAAATGACCCACGAATTTCTTTAGTTCAACAAAGAATAACAATTTTAAAAGAGAAAATTTCAAGAGAGAAATAAGATGCTTACATTTCAAGAATTAATATTAAAATTGCACAATTTTTGGAGCAAGAAAAAGTGTATTATATATGAAGGATATGATATTGAAGTTGGAGCTGGAACATTTAATCCTGCAACATTTTTAAGAGTTTTAGGTCCGGAACCTTGGGCTGTTGCTTATGTTGAACCATCAAGGAGACCCACAGATGGGAGATATGGTGATAACCCAAATAGATTGCAACATTATTATCAATATCAGGTAATAATTAAACCTGCACCGGATAATATTCAAAATCTCTACCTTGAAAGTCTTGAACATATTGGATTTAAATTAAAAGAGCATGAGATTAAATTTATAGAAGATGATTGGGAGTCACCAACTCTTGGTGCTTCTGGACTTGGCTGGGAAGTATGGCTTGATGGGATGGAAATTACACAATTTACATATTTTCAAATTGCAGGTGGATTTCAACTGGACCCAATCTCTGTTGAATTAACTTATGGCTTAGAAAGAATTGCTATGTATTTGCAAAATAAAGAGAATGTATTTGATATATTATGGAATGATAAAATTACTTATGGCGAAGTTCATCATAGAGATGAAGTAGAATTTTCTTACTATAATTTTGAGATAGCAGATACAAATATGTTATTTCAACTTTTTAATCAATATGAACAGGAATGCAAGCGTATTATAGAAAAAGGCTATGTATTACCAGCATATGATTATGTCTTAAAATGTTCACATACATTTAACTTACTTGATGCCAGAGGTGCTATAAGTATAGCTGAACGAACAAGATATATTGCTCGCGTAAGAGCAATTGCAAAACTTTGTGCTGAACATTTTCTAAAGTTAAGAGAAAAACTTGGCTACCCATTGTTAAAAGAATAAAAATTATGGTAAAAGAAAGCAGGTAAAATTTGGGAATTTACTAATTATAGAGATAAAAGTTTAATCTTTTTATTGTAATTTTTTTAATGATATAAAGAAAAGATAATAAATACTTTATGCTCTTATGCTTTTATGATAGAGTTTAATGATGGGAGGAAAAAGATGCATAAATTGTTTGGTGAAATATTAGTAGCAGAAGGAAAAATTACAAATGAACAACTTGAAAATGGATTGAAATTGCAAAAAGATAACCCTAACAGAAAATTAGGAGAAATTTTAGTTACATTAAATTATATTAAGTCTGACGACATAATAGATGCTTTAAAGAAACAATATCAACGCAGTGGGAAGACCCCACCAGATGTAGAAAAATGGTTATCACAGGAAGAGATTGATAAAATAATATCTGAGGTAAAATAACAGATATTTTATATATATAATATATTTAAGGAAAATTTATGCCTCATATTAAGATAGTAACCATTAATTTTATAAAACCAAATAATTAACAATGGAGCGAGTCTTTTGTTAAGAAAGGCGGAGTAATCTCTTATTTTTGAGATTGCTTCGTTCACTTCGTTTCCTTGCAATAACAAAAAATGCTTTTCACTTTTCGTTTTGTTGCTGGAAGAATTTAAAATTAGTTGACATTTGTATGAAATTTAATATCTTCATTTTGGGAAGTTGTATATGAAAGGGTATCAATATCATTATAAAAGAAAAAATATCAAATTAAGAAGAGTATTATTAATTTTAATTATAGGAGTAGGTATTTATTATTTTGCTAAAAATATTGCAAAGATTTTTCCTTTTTGGTCTTTAGAAAATGAGAGATTAAATGCAATTGAGAAGATAATACGCAAGGCAGACTTAGAAAAAGATAGAGTAACGAAACGGATACTTATTCAAAAGGCTATAAAAAAACTACATAGATTAGTAGCAGAAGAAGAAATTCCTAACATAAAGGTTCTTATTCTTCTTGGACAGGTTTATTTAAGGAAAGGACTATTGGAATATAATAAAGATTTAAGAGATATGTATTTAGATAAATCAATATATTTTTTTCGGCGAGCACTTGCGTTATCGTCCAAAGGCTCAGTGTCTGGAAGAATTTATTATGAATTAGGGAAAGCTTATTTTTATAAAGGTGAATATTATTACTATGAAAGTCTTATAGAATTAGAGAAAGCTAAAAAAATGGGATTTAGAAATGAAAATATGGAAAAATTAATTGCATTTATTAAATTTAGAAAAGGAAATATCACTGAAATTTCCGAATTGATACAAAATTTTAGTGAAAGCAAAGAAGATAGCGTAGAAAATTATTTTTATAGGGCGTATAAATTAAAGGATGAAGGGAATTATGACAAATCAATGGAATATTTTCATAAGGTAGAAGAATATTTTCAAAATAGAGATATTGAATCTGAGGAACAGAGATATATTTTAAAAAAGACATATTATGCATTGGGTTGGTTATATTATAATGAAGAGCAGTACAAAGAAGCAGAATACTATTATAATAAATCACTTGGGATTGATTCTGAATCTCCAGAGGTATATTATTGGCTTGGCAAGGTATACTATGCAATGAACAGATTAAGAGATGCAAAAAATATGTGGAAAAAAGCATTAAAAATTAAACCTAATTATAAGTATGCATTGGATAAATTAAGATTATTAAAAAGGAAAAGGAGATAAGTTCTATGTTTATTTTAGATAAGTTATATGGACTTTTTTCAAATGACCTTGGGATAGACCTTGGCACAGCAAATACATTAGTGCATGTGCGAGGCAGAGGAATTGTTTTAAGCGAACCATCAGTTGTAGCGATACAAGATGGCACAAATAAAGTTTTGGCAGTTGGACAGGAAGCCAAAAAGATGCTTGGACGAACCCCAAACGATATAAAGGCTATAAGACCTTTAAGAGATGGTGTAATTGCAGATTTTGAAGTTGTTGAAAGAATGATAAGATATTTCATAGAAAAGGTTCATAACAGGCGAACATTTGTTAGGCCCAGAGTAGTAATTGGTGTGCCAGGAAGTATAACAGAAGTAGAGAAGCGAGCTGTAAGAGAGTCAGTAGAACAAGCAGGAGCAAGGGAAATATATTTAATAGAAGAATCTTTAGCTGCATCTATTGGTGCTAATCTTCCTATCCAAGAACCATCTGGAAATATGATAGTTGATGTTGGTGGTGGAACTACTGAAATAGCTGTGATTTCGCTTGGCGGAATTGTAACAAGCAACTCAATCCGCGTTGGTGGTGATGAGTTTGATGAAGCATTGATAAACTATTTGCGAAAAAAATATCATTTAGTTATAGGTGAAAGCATAGCAGAAGAGATTAAGATAAGAATAGGAAATGTATATCCTAATAAAAATGAGCGGAAATTAAAAATGGAAGTAAAAGGGCGAGATGCAATAACAGGATTGCCTAAAACAGTTATGCTTGATGCAGCAGAAATAAGAAAAGCATATCAGGAACCTTTGAATATGATTATTGAAGCCATTAAATCCACTCTTGATATAACACCACCTGAGCTTGCAGCTGATATATGTGAGAGAGGGATTGTCCTTAGTGGCGGTGGTTCGTTATTGAGAGGATTTGATATTTTATTATCTAAAATAACTAATGTGCCTGTAATTCTTGCTGAAAATCCATTGATCTGTGTTGCCCTTGGAACAGGTAGATTCTTGGACGAAATAAAGTTTATTAATCAGAAAATATATAAAATGGAATTCAGATAATTATGTGGCTTACTTTTTTATATCAATATAAACAGTATCTTCTTTTGGGGTTTTATGTGCTGATTTCTATTGCATTTATGATAGCAAAAAGTGATAAAGTAAATATAAATATAAAATCTGCAGCTATAACCATTATTTCCCCATTACAAAAAGTGGTTAATGATATTTCAAATGCTTCTGAAAATTTTTGGAATAGTATTGAAGAACTTAAAAAGGTAAAAAAAGAGCTTATACGCACAAGGGAAGAATTAGAAAGATTAAAAGAGGCGAGTATTGAAATTGAAGAGTTAAAAAAAGAGAATGAAAGGTTAAGATATATTCTTGAAAATCAGAAAAAAATAAATTTTAAAACAGTTTATGCAGAAATTATTGCCAGAGATCCTTCAAATTATTATTCCTCTTTTATGATTAATAAAGGGAAAAATTATGGAATAGAGATAAATATGCCAGTAATTACATATCAGGGGAATCAGAAAGGTGTTGTTGGGAAAATTATTGAAGTTGCACCCAATTCTTCCAAAGTTTTGCCTATAACAGGTGTAGGTAGTTTTATTGGTGCTATGCTTATGGATTTAAGATATGCCGGCATAATAAAAGGTGTTGGTAAAACAGCCGATTATTTAGTTTTAGAATATATAAATAAAGAAGCACCAATAAATTTTGGTGATTTGGTAGTTACATCAGGTCAAGGCGGAATATTTCCAAAAGGGCTCAAGATCGGAAGAATTATAGGATTTAAAAAAGTAAAATATGGAATGTTTTATAAAGAGATAAAAGTTAAACCTATAATAGATTTTTCTCAATTAGAAGATGTATATGTAATACTTAAGAGCCCAGATGAAAAGATAATTGATTTCTTCAGGGAAAATTCAGTATATTGAAAAGACAATTATTGCTTATAATAACATTAATAATAATTGTAGTATTTCAGAGCTCTAATATAATTGAAGGCTTGAAAGTCGGAAATATAAAGCCTAACATAATTTTATTGTATGTTATATATATAAGCTTAAATACCAACATTATTGTTGCACAAACTATAGGCTTTTTCGCAGGAATAATTGAAGATATTCTTTCGCAAAGTTTAATTGGTATAAATGCATTAAGTAAAACTTTACTTGCTTTTTTCTTAAATCATTTTAAGACCCGTATATATACAGAAAAAGCTTTATCAGTAATAATAGTTGTATTTTTTACATCTATTTTAATAAGACTTTTCTATTTTTTACTTATATTTATATTTGTTAATAAAGTAAACTTTTATCATTCTATATTAAAAATAGTAATTCCCGAGGCTGTATATAATGCTGCTGTTTCTGTTATTATTTTTCCGTTATTTCGTTCTATAGTTGAAAGGAAAAGAATATGGCAAAGACGATTATAAGCCCACGACAACTTTATTTCTTTCGTAAAAGATTTGGCTACTTGTTCTGGATACTAAGTGGGTTATTTATACTCCTTTTCATTCAGACTACATACCTTCAAATTGTAAAAGGTAGTAAATATGAAAGACTTGCAATGAATAATAAGGAGCAATATATTCCTATTCCTACATATAGAGGAGAGATATTTGACAGAAATTATAATCCTGCTGTTGAGACAAATATACCACTTGTAACAAATGAAGAAAAGATGGGTGTATATATTCTACCTATACATTTAAAGTTAAAAGATATAAAATTAACTCTATATAAACTTTCTAAAATTATAGGGTTTGATTATTATGAAAAACTGACAGAATTTACAAATAGAGCAAATTTTTATGAACCATTTCTTGTGGCAGAGGATGTTTCAACAAAAGAAATTGCCCAGATAGGTGAAATGATACAAAATTTACCTGGGGTTTACTGGGAACCAATATATTACAGAAAATATCCTTTTAATAGTTTTGCTTCCCATATACTTGGGTTTGTTGGGAAGATAAATAAACAGGAATTATTAGAACATCAAAATGATCCTGAATATCATTTAAATAGCATAATTGGCAAGATGGGGATAGAGAAATATTATGATAAAGAATTGCGTGGAGAAGAGGGTAAACTTCTTAGAATTGTAGATGCCAGAAACAGAATAAAAGCTTCTTATGTAGTAAAAAAGCCTGTGCCTGGTTACAATCTTGTTTTAACAATAGATAGAAAGATTCAATGGATTCTTGAACGAGTAATGCGAAAAGAAAAAGGTGCAGCAATAGTAATAAAACCGGATACAGGTGAAATTTTGGGAATGGTATCAAAACCAGATTTTAATCCAAATATATTTATTAAAAATCCTGATGTAAAAAAGATTTTAAAGCTAAGCAATAATCCTGATAAACCATTTCTAAACCGAGTAATACAAGCAAAGTATCCACCGGGCTCTGTATTTAAAATTGTTACAGCAACAGCGGGTTTAGAAGAAGAGGTTATAGATACTCACTCCACTTTTTTATGCAGAGGATATTTTAGATTTAAAAATGATGATAGAGTATTTCATTGTACAGGAATACATGGATATATGAACATCTTTACAGGAATAGAGTTTTCCTGCAATGTATATTTTTTTAATACAAGTTATAAATTAGGGTCAAGGAAAATATCAAAATATGCCAAATGGTATGGATACGGAAAGAAGGCAGGAATTGATCTACCAGGGGAACAGCCAGGATTTATCCCTTCACATAAATGGAAAAAAAAAGTATTTGGAGAAAACTGGTATGATGGTGATACAATTAATTATGGTATTGGTCAAGGATTTCTCCTTGTTACAGTTCTACAAGTAGCAGATATGTTGTGTGCCATAGCAAATGATGGACTTATCTATCAGCCCCATTTGTTGATGTATGCTTTTTCTGCAGAGACAGGAGAACTTATATATAAAAAGCAAAAAAAACTTTTATATAATATACCCATAAGAGAAGAAAATCTTAATATTATAAGAAAAGGATTAAAACTTGTTACAACAGGTGGAACTGCAAGAATTGCTGGAAGATTTGCAAAAGTATCATTTGCCGGCAAAACCAGCACTGCACAAAATACTTTTGGCGAACCGCATGCATGGTTCGCTTGTTATGCACCTTATAATAAGACTAAAAATAGAATAGTAGTAACAGTATTTATTGAAAATGGTGGTGGAGGTGGTGAAGTTGCAGCCCCTATTGCTGTTGCTATCCTTAATGCAATTTTTCATAATGATGACCCGCTAACTGAAAAAAGGAAAATAAAAGTTGCAATTGAAAAAGAACATTATAGAAAATTTCTTCTAAGAATGAAAGAAAAAGGATTGCTGGAGGAAAAAATTGACCAAACAGATATTCAGTTTTGATATTACCCTGTTTACAATAATGTTAATGCTAATTTCTATAGGTATTATTGCGTTATATAGTGCAGGATATAATAAACCAGAATATAGTGAACTTTACTTAAAACAATTTTTGTGGTTTGGAATAGGATTGATCATTATGTTGTTTATTTTTTCAATAAATGTAACAACAATTAATGCTTATTCAACACTTTTATATTTTATTGTCCTGGCTATGTTAGCTATGACTCTAATTTTTGGGAAAACTGTTAGAGGGACAAAAGGATGGATAGTAATTGGACCAATAAATTTTCAGTTTTCAGAATTGGCTAAAATTACAACAATTCTTGCGCTTGCAAGATATCTTGAGTACCATTTTAAAGAATTGGATAAATTTAAAGATTTAATAATGCCATTTGTAATTGTTCTTATGCCTGTATGTCTTATATTATTGCAACCTGATTTAGGTTCCACCTTTACTTTTTTTCCTATATTAATTGTAATGCTTTTCCTTGCAGGTGCGGAAATAAAAAATATTATTTATCTTGTAGTTATAGGGTCTATTTCTATAGGAATACCGTTTGTTTTAAGCTATTATGAGTTTAAAGGAGAATTAACTAATAACTTCTGGCTTAATACTTTACTTTCTTCTTCTTTTCTAACATATTTTATTCTCTTAATGCTAATTATATGGAGCACACTTAAATTAATATACAAATTCTATCCTAAATATGTGATTTTAAATAAAGTATGTGTTATAATACTTATTTTGGTAATAAGTTTAGTGTTTTCGTTTACATTATTGCATTCTCTTAAGCCATATCAAAAAAAAAGATTACTTGTATTTGTTGACCCGGGAATAGATCCCTATGGGACAGGGTATAATATTGTCCAATCTAAAATAACTATTGGCTCAGGGAAACTTTTTGGAAAAGGGTTTTTGAAAGGCTCTCAAACACAATTGGGATTTTTGCCTGAGCAAAGCACAGATTTTATCGTTTCAGTTATAGGTGAAGAATTCGGCTGGATAGGTATGAGTACAATTTTGTTTTTATATTTCCTATTCATCTTTCAGGGACTAAAAATTACTTATACAGCAAAAGATGTCTATTCTTCACTTGTGGCTGGTGGTATTACTACAATGTTTGCATTTGGAACATTTATTAATATTGGAATGACTCTTGGAATAATGCCTGTAACTGGAGTCCCGGTTCCATTTTTAAGTTATGGTGGGTCTTCTCTTCTTACTTCAATGATAGCTACAGCTTTGCTTATTAATATAAAATCGCAAAGGTTTATCTAATTATGCCTCTAAATATCCAAAAACTTGATAAAATTTTACATTTTGTTCAAAAACCCGGTAGATATATCGGTTGTGAAATAAATATAATAAAAAAGAAGTTTCTCAAAAATAAACTAAAAATTGCATTATGCTATCCTGATTTATATGAAATTGGGATGTCTAACTTCTCCCTTAAAATACTTTACGAAATAATAAATAGTAGTGAGAATTTACTTGCAGAACGTGTTTTCCTTCCAGATGTTGATATGCAAAAAATTATGATAGAAAATGATATAGAACTTTTTACGCTTGAAACATATCATTTTATTCGCGAATTTGATATACTGGGAATAACAGTGCAATCTGAATTAAACTATCTTTCTATTCCTCAGGTTTTGAGATTGAGTAAAATTCCGCTATTTTCAAAAGAAAGAAAAGATTTCCCTTTAGTAATAGTTGGCGGTCCAGGAATTGTTAATCCATTGCCAATAAGTAAATTTATAGATTTTTTTGTAATTGGTGAAACTGATGATATAATTGTTGAGCTTATGGAAAAAATATTAGATTTAAAATTAAAAGGAATGACCCGAAATGAAATTTTAAAAGAGATCAACAGAATAGAATATACATTTGTCCCTTTATTAAAAAATTCTAAAACAGTTGTAAAGCATTCTGTAAAAGATTTAAATAAAATTCGTCATCCTGTGAAACCTCCTGTGCCATATATTTCAGTAATACATAATAGAGGTATTATTGAAGTAAGTAGAGGATGTGTCCAAGGTTGTAGGTTTTGTCAGGCAGGTTATTTTTATAGACCTTATAGAGAAAGAGATGTTGATGAAATAATAAAAATTGTTGAGACATTATATCATAATACAGGATATGATATATTTACCCTGCTTTCATTAAATATCGCAGATTATTCCAGATTAGAAGAACTTTTGACTATTCTAAATAATAAATTTGCAAAATATAAGGTTTCTTTTTCACTTCCATCTTTACGAATTCAGAAATTTACATTAAATTTACTTGATTCAATAAAATGTATAAGAAAAAGCGGACTTACATTTGCTCTTGAAACTGCGGATGAAAGTTTGCAGAAATCTATAAATAAACATATAAATATAGAAAAGTTTATTCAAACAATAATTACAGTAGCACAAAAAGGTTGGAAACGAATTAAAATTTATCTAATTTATGGATTCAAAGAAGATGATTCGGAAGTATATAGTTTAAAAAATCTGATTGATAAGATAATACAAAAATTGAAAGAAAAGAATCTTTTTTTACGTATAAGTTTACATTTAAATCCATTATATAAGAAACCGCTGACTCCACTTGAAAAGGAGCCTCAAATTTCATTTAAAGAGATAGAAAAAAAGATAAATTTGATTAAAGAAATTTTTTATGCAAAGAAGTATAAAAAATGGATAGAAATTAAATGGCAAAATATAAATGTTGCATTTATTGCTATGATTTTATCGCGCGGTGATGAAAGATTGTCAGATATAATTTATACGGTTTTTAATAAAAAATCAGTTATTGAAAGTGATGAGGCTGCTTTTGATTTGAATATGTGGTTGGAAGCTTTTAAAAATGCAAATATAGATTTTTCTGAATTTATATATAAGAAAAATGATAATTTAATAAATTTTATAGATTATGGATATACAAAAGAATTTTTTAATCTTGAATACAAAAAATATATAGAAGGTGAAATTACTCATAATTGTGTAACAAATAATTGTTATCATTGTGGTGTATGTAAAAATGAGTTAAAAAATATTCTTGCAAAACCATCTTTTTCCAAGCAAGATGAGGTGGTAAAATCTGAGGAGTATGGCTATAAAATATATTTTAGATATAAATTGAGATTTTCAAAAACTGGAATAATGAAATATATTTCGCATAGAGATATTTTAAACTTTTTTAGATGTGTATTTAGAATATTAGAAATACCTCTTGTATATTCCCAAGGATATAATCCAAGGCCCAAAATAAGAATCGCTTTCCCTCTTCCCCTTATGGTGGAAGGTATAAATGAAATTATGGAAATATTTACTTATAGAAGAATAAATTCAGAAAAAATAAAAGAAGAAATAAATAACTTATTAAATAATCCTAATTTAAAAATTGTAGATATAGATGAAATACCATTAAAACTTAAACCACTTAATTATTATATAAAATTTTCAGAATACATAATAGAAACCGAAGATTTACAAATACAGGAAATTTTTAGAAATAATAGGCATTTTGAATTCATAGAAAATAATCAATTTAAATTAACATTAGAGAAAGATACATCCGTTTTAAAATATATTGAAAAAACAGTTACAGATAGATTTCCTGAGTTATGGCATAGGATTTCAAAAATTACAAGAATTAATCTTAATTAAGAGATCTGTAATATTTTTTTAGCAAAAACAGCTGCATTGTATGCGCCAGGTTCTCCAATACCCATAGTGGCAACAGGATTCCCTTTGGGCATTTGGACAATTGAAAGAAGTGAGTCCATACCTGAAAGTATAGATGTAGGAAGTGGGACACCGATTACAGGGATGTCCGTAAGTGCTGCAACAATTCCGGGTAAAGCTGCTGCATAACCAGCTGCAGTGATTATAACTTTTATACCTGAATCTTTTAATGATTTTACATATTCAATAAGTTCCTCAGTATTTCTATGTGCAGAAAGAACTTTTAGTTCAAAAGAAATATTTTCATTTTTTAAAAATTCAATACATTTTTGCATAAATTTTTCATCACTCTTACTTCCAATAATGATGCTTACCTGGCATTCTTTCATATTGCCTCCTAATTTTTGAATTTATATTGACAACCATTTGTAATGGTATTATAAATGATGGGGAGTTATCTTCCTCCCAATATAAAACTTTATGTTTCCACTACTTAATATATAGAATATAATATTCCAATTAGTAATATAGTTATGACACAATTGTTACAATAAGAGTGCGATTTCTTGGTCTTGTATCAAAATCTATAAATATGATTTGTTGCCATGTCCCAAGAATTAATCTTTTATTTTCAAATGGCACACAAATTGATGGTCCAATAAATGCTGACCTAAGATGCGCTGCTCCATTATCATCATGCCATGTATTATGATGAGCATATCTTTCGTTATAAGGAAGAAATTTTTCAAGATATGTTTTTATATCTTTTACAAGTCCAGGTTCATATTCAATAGTGGTAATACCACCTGTTGAGCCAGGACAGAATATGTTTACAATTCCAGTGTCTGATTTTGCATATTTTGAAATAATATCTTGGACATTATTAGTGATGTCTATAATATCACTGTATCCTTTGGTTCTTATGCTGAATTTTTTTACAATACTCATAGTAACTACCTATCTGTTTTACTTAAGATTGTTCAGAATTATAATTTAAATACATATAAATAATTAAAACATTGCCATTTCTAAATTTTACTCATTTTAGCATCACATCCTATCATAATTAACTAAAAATAAATACTTTATTTTAGAAGTCAACCAGGAATTTAATACTTGTAAATTCAAATACAATCCAGCTTGATTTCTTACAAATTTTATTTGTATTTGAATAAAGTTTTCCACTGTTCCTGGCTCTTTATATAGCTCGGATATTTAATACAATTCACTTCTTGTTTATTTTTATCCATAATAAAATAAAGTTGTAATATATCAAACCCAAAATCATTAAAAAATTCAACAAACTTTTTTAAATGAACAACCACATAATTTTCAAAACGAATTGCTTCATTTTCTATCTCTGCCCAGCACCCATAAATAAACCTTGTTTTCTTAACAATTTTGTTGACAAATTTATTTAATTATATAATTTTAAAATTAAGGAGGTGATTTAAATACCTGCAGTTAAAGGTGCTAAAGATATAATTTTTCCTGAGACTGAGAAGTGGGAATATTTGCGTCAATTTGTAAGAAAAATTTATTCAAATTATGGTTATAAAGAGATTATAACGCCTATAATTGAATATACAGAATTATTTCAACGAAGTATTGGCAACTATACTGATATTGTGCAAAAAGAGATGTTTACATTTACAGATAGAAAAGGTAGAAGCATAAGTTTAAGGCCAGAAGGGACAGCGGGTGTAATAAGAGCATATATAGAGAATAATCTTGCCTATCTTGCTGGTATAAAAAAGTTTTTTTATTTTGGTCCAATGTTCAGGGCAGAAAGGCCTCAAAAGGGTAGATATAGACAATTTTATCAATTTGGGACCGAGGCTATTGGCAGTGATTCCCCTTTGCTTGATGCTGAAGTTATAAAAATGAATTTGGAACTTTTTAAAGCGTTAGGCATAAACAATATTCAAATAAAAATTAATAGTGTAGGTTGCAAAAACTGTAGAAACAAATATACAGAAAAACTAAAAAAATTCCTCCAACAAAGAATAGAGTCCTTATGCGATGATTGTAAAGTAAGAAGTGAAAAGAATCCTTTACGAGTTTTTGATTGTAAAAATCCCCAATGTCAATTACAATATAATAAAGCTCCAGTTATAATTGACAATCTATGCAGCGAATGTTCTGCCCATTTTGAAAGTTTTAAACAATTTCTTAACTATATGGAGGTAAAATATATAATTGATCCAAAGATTGTTCGTGGATTTGACTATTATACACGAACAGTTTTTGAAATAACATCAGAATCATTGGGCACGCAAAATGCTATTTTAGGTGGTGGAAGATATGATTATCTTGTGCAACATCTGGGCGGTAAACCTACACCTGCCGTAGGTGCAGCATCTGGAGTAGAACGATTACTCCTTTTACTTGATGAGAAAAATAAGAAATTAAAATTTTCAGAAAAGATTTCTATATTTGTAGCTACTACTGAAAATGTCCCACAACAAATTATATTGAAAATTGTTGAATTGTTGAGAAAAAATAATATTGTTACTTTTTTAAGTTATTCAAAACGGAGCTTAAAGTCACAATTAAACGAAGCAAACAAGCTCAATGTTAATTATGCATTAATTATAGGTGAAGATGAAATAAAAGAAAAATCATTAATATTACGTAATATGAAAAAAAGTTTTCAAGAGCAAATAAAAGTAAATAATATTACAAATCCGATAGAGATTTTGACAAATTTATTAGGAGGTGGACAGAAATGAATGATTGTATTTTTTGCAAAATAGTTTCAAAAGAAATTAAATCTGATATTGTTTATGAAGATGACTCAATAGTTGCATTTAAAGACATAAATCCAAAAGCTCCTGTACATATTTTAGTTATCCCTAAACAACATATTCCAACTTTAAATGATATAAAAGATTTTAGCATTATATCAAAAATAATGGAAATTATTGTTAAATTAGCAAAAGAAAACCATATTGAGAAAGATGGGTATCGGGTTGTTGCAAATTGTAATGCTGCGGCAGGCCAAGCTGTATTTCACATTCATTTTCATCTTTTAGGTGGAAGAATAATGCAATGGCCCCCAGGATAATATAATAATTGAAAAATACTTAGTTTTTAGGAATTAATTATAAATAAGAGCTATTTGATAATTTAATGAATAAAAGGCACAAAATTTTATAGTTTTCGCAGATTTAACCCATCTTACAAGATGTGAATGGTGTGGAGCTCAGGCTTCAGAATATCGGATTTAGAAATTGCGATATTTTAATTGCTTATATGTATTAAAAGGAGGCTATTATGAAAGAATGGAAAAAAATTATAGATAAGCAGATAAAACAAGCAATAAAAGAAAAAGATAATATAAGATTAAATGTGCTTAAGCTTTTAAAAACAGATCTCATAAATGAAGAAGTAAAAAATAATAGGCAAACATTAGAAGAAGAACAAATTATGCGGGTTATTCAGCGAGCAGTAAAAAAACGAAGAGAATCTATAGAGGAGTTTAAAAAAGTTGGACAGGACGACAGAGCCAAAGTGGAAGAAGAAGAATTAAAAATCCTTATGGAATTTCTACCCAAGCAACTATCAGAAGAAGAGATTGAAAAAATTGTTAATGAAGCAATAAAAGAAGCAAATGCAGAAACGATGAAAGATATAGGAAAAGTTATGGCAATAGTAATGCCAAAGGTTAGAGGTAGAGCTGATGGAAAAATAGTAAGTGAAATTGTAAAAAATAAGCTGAGCAAATGAGAAATAGAAATGTTAATACAATTCATATTCGTAAGTTACGCTGGGATGAAGCGAGACTGAAATTAATGAGAGAATTAGACACATTATATTTACAAGGAATAAGAAAAGTAAAAATAATTCATGGGAAAGGGGCTGGGAAATTAAGAAAAATGGTAAGAGAATATCTCGCTAAACAGCCTTTTATTGAAAAATTTGAAGAAGCATCATTCTTTGAAGGCGACTCTGGTGTAACTATCGTGAAATTTAAATAGCATTATAAATAGTTTGAGTAAAATTTTAACTCTTTATAATTTGTCTCCTCTATAATTAAATATTTTATTTCATTAAAACTTTTAAGCAAGTTTATCCCCTTCTCTTTTCCCATAAGAAATACAGATGTAGAAAGTATATCTGCAATAAGGGCACTATCAGCTATAATTGTTACACTTACAATCCCATTCCATACAGGTAAACCTGTTTTAGGATTAATAATATGATGATACCTTTTACCATTATAGAAAAAGAACCTTTCATAATCACCAGAAGTTACAATAGATTTATTTGTAATTTCAAATTTTGTAACAATTTCATTATAAATTCGTGGATGCTGAATTCCAATGACCCACTTGCTATTTTTAGGATTTTTCCCTGAAACATAAATATCGCCACCAATATTTACCATAAAATTTTTAATTCCTTTTAACTTTAAAAAATCTGAAATTTTATCTATAATATAACCTTTAGCTACACCCCCGAAATCCAAAAATATTGGAACTTTATTTAAGCTAATAAAATTAGGTAATTTTAAAGTTACATTATTCATACCAACATAAAGTAAGAATTTTGATATCTCTTTTAAAGAAGGTGGTATAGCATTGTTATGAAACTTATAAAGAAGTGTTATACTGCCTATTGTGGGGTCAAAATATCCTTCTGTTAAACTATAAAACTTTTTACAAATCTTAATTAAATTAAAAAGTTCTTTGTTGATTTTATACCATTTATTCTTTTTAAATTTTGAAATTTTATAAACATCACTTTTTTTATTATGAATATTAAAAATTTTATCATATTTTTCAAGTAAATTTTCAATATCTAATGAAATTTTTTTAAACTTTAATGGTTTAAGAAAGTTTTCTGTAATTGTAATTGTAACTACTGTATCAAGTTGAAAAAAAGTTTTTTGATAAACTTTTCTTTGGTTATAGTTCTTGCAGTTTAGTGATAGGAGAATAGTTAATGAAAATATTTTGAAGATTTTTATCTTCATTAGGTCTATAAGTTATAAAAAGGAATTTTTGGTTTCAAGAAGAAAATCTATCAGGATGAGGATGTGGGAGTAAAGACGATAAGAATAATTGATGATTTTTCAAACTAACTCATAAATTCTTATTGACATACAAAAAATTTTGTTTATATTTTTTTAAACCTAAAAAAGTTTTAGTTATGGTCTGTATTAAAAAATTTTATTTTAAGGAGGCCTGGTATGTTTGAAGGTGCTATAACTGCACTTGTTACACCATTTAAAAATGGTAAAGTAGATTATGAAAAGCTGGAAGAACTAATTGAATTTCAAATTTCAGAAGGGGTACAGGGTATTTTACCCTGTGGGACCACAGGGGAATCTGCCACATTAAGTTTTGATGAGCATAAAGAAGTTGTCAAGCGGACTGTTGAAATTGTAAATAAAAGAGCAATTGTAATAGCTGGGAGTGGTTCAAATAATACTGCTGAAGCAATAGAATTAACACGATGGGCAAAAGAAGTTGGTGCTGATGGAGCGTTAGTAATTACACCATACTATAATAAACCTACTCAACAAGGACTTTATCTTCATTTTAAAAAAGTAGCAGAAGAAGTTAATATCCCTATAGTTGTTTATAATGTTCCTGGAAGGACAGGAATAAATCTTTTGCCCAAAACATTACAGAGATTAAAAGAGATTCCCAATATTGTTGCTATAAAAGAGGCAAGTGGCAATGTTTCACAGGCAGAAGAAATATTATATCTCGTAGGGGATAAAATTACTTTACTTTCAGGTGATGATTCCCTCTATTTCCCTTTACTTGCAATTGGTGGTAAAGGTGTTATTTCTGTGCTTTCAAATATTATTCCTAAAAAAATGGCTGATATTTATAATAACTTTAAAGCAGGCAAAATTGAAGATGCACGTAAAATGTTTTTTGATATTTTCCCTTTAACTAAATCAATGTTTTATGAAACAAATCCTATACCTGTAAAAACAGCCTTAAAACTTATGGGTAAACTAAATGGTGAAGTAAGACTTCCATTATGTGCAATGCTTCCAGAAAATGAAGAGAAATTGAAAAATGATTTAAAGCAATATGGTGTTCTAACATAAAAGCAAGCAATAAGAAGTATTTCCTACAAAACAGAATAAACAAGTTTTGAATACAAAGAATACATTTAAGACTTCATTATTGAAATATTTTTGAAACCAATTCTGCAAACCCTGTGAGCAAGGATAATATTATATTAAAATTAAACTTGTTGATAAAAGAACGAGGATTATACTTGTAAGGTATCAATTATGGGATACATTTCAGAAAATACACTTAATAAAATAAGACAGCGGCTTTCTATTGTAGATGTTATAGGCGATTATGTTCGTCTTAAGAAAACAGGTAGAAATTATGTAGGATTATGTCCATTTCACATTGAAAAGACACCTTCATTTTTTGTAAATGAAGAAAAGGGGGTATATCACTGTTTTGGGTGTGGAGCAAGTGGAAATATGTTTAATTTCATAATGCAAATAGAAAATGTCTCCTTCCCAGAAAGTATTAAAATCTTGGCAAAAAAAGCTGATGTAGAAGTTGAATACAAAAGTGGGACATCTTCTACTTTAAATAAAGAAAAAGAGCTTATTTATAAAATAAATCAAAGAGCAATGTTTATATATAAATATTATTTAAAAGAAAAAGAAGAAGGGAATAGTGCAAGGGAGTTTCTCAAAAAAAGAGATATAGCAGAAGAAATGATAGAGATATTTAATTTAGGTTATGCACCATCAACGCAAGATAAAATATATAAAATATTAATTGATGAGAAATATACAGAGCCTATGATTCTAAAAACAGGGCTTATAATACCATCTTCAAGAACGCAGGGATATTTTGATAGATTTAGAAATAGAATTATCTTCCCAATAATAGATGTTAATGATAATGTAATAGGATTTGGTGGCAGAATAATAGACGATAATCCAAATTTGCCCAAATATATAAACACTCCAGAAACAGAGGTGTTTCAAAAACGAAATAATCTCTATGGCTTGAATGTCACAAGAAATTATATACGTGAAAAGAAACAAGCTATTATTGTTGAAGGTTATTTTGATGTAATTTCACTTTTTCAGGCAGGAATAAAAAATGTTGTTGCACCACTTGGAACAGCATTAACAGATGAACAAGTTCTTCTTTTAAAACGCTATGCTGATGAAATCATAATTTTGTTTGATTCTGATAAAGCAGGTAATAAAGCTACAATAAGAAGTATTTCATTACTTCTAAGAACAAATCTTAAAATAAAAGTTGTAGAATTACCTGTAGAATATGACCCTGATATGTTTGTCCGAAAATATGGAGGTGAAAATTTATTGAAACTAATAGAAAATGCACCAACATTTCTGAAGTTTGTTCTTAAAGATGCTTTAAATAAATTTAATCGCTCAACTTCTGAAGGAAAAACGAATATACTTAATTTCGTATTCCCTGTTTTAGTAATGATTCAGGATGAAATTTTAAAAGATGATGTATTAAGATTTCTGGGTGAAAAACTTAAAATCTCGGACAATGTAATAAGGAAGGAATTTGCTAATTTTATAAAAAAAGGGAAAGTAGATAAAGTAAAAATCTCTACTTCTACACAGAAAATTAATGCTCTTTCATATGCTGAGAGAGCAATTTCAATTATTATTCTTGAATATCCTGATATTGCTAAAGATATATTCAAGATTATAGATGTTTCTGATTTTACTGATGAAATTGCACGAATGCTTTATGAAATACTTTTTAATTATTATGCTAAATTCCATAAAATTATTGTTGAAGATATATTTAATTTAATTTCTGATGAAAATGTAAAATCATTTATTGCTCAGGAACTACTTTCTTCAAAGTATAAAGAAAGTATGGAGAAACAACTTAATGATTATATATTTAAAATTAAATTAAATAAAATAGAAAAAAAAATAAATTTATATAAGGAAAAAATGAAAGAGCAAAAAGATTTTATTTCCATTAAAAGAATTGAAGAAGAAATTCAAGCACTTTATAATGAGAAAGAAAATCTCTTGAAAAATAAAAGTAACTTGATTAATTTAAAGATATGAAAAAAAGTGAGTTTAAAAGAAAGATTAACATTCTATTAGATATTGCTCAAAAAAGAGGATATATAACTTATGAAGAAATAGATAAAATTTTTCCCAAAAATATAGGTATAGAGGATTTTGAAGAAATATTTTATACTCTCCAGAGTAAAGGTATAAGAGTAGGAGAGGGAAATAAGGAAGTATTAAAAGTAAAAAAAGATTATACACAAAAATTAGGACAATTTGTAGATAATTATATTGATACGCCAGAAAAATTTTATTTTGCTGAGCTATACCGATGTAAAAAATTTGATAAAGAAAGAGAGATATTCTATTCAAAAAAATTTACCTATATTAAAAAAGAAATTAAAAATTTGATTATTAATACGAACTATTTTGTCAGCAAGCTTTTAAAAGATTTTTATAAAATAAAAATAAAAAAAATGAGTTTGGATGAAATATTTAATGATACAACAAATATAAATAAAACTGATTTTATAAATATTCAGAATAAGATTAAGAAACTTTATAAGCAAAAAATTATGATTGAATATAATCTAAATCAACAAGAAAAAGAATTAGAGTTATCAAAGCAAATGCAAAAGATAAAAAAAGAAATTTTTGATGAGATAAATAAAATTGACATAAAGTTTAAATATATAATGAAATGTATTAATGAGGCAAATAAAAAGAAAGAAGAATTTGAAAACTTAAAGTGGGATTATGAGCAGATCAAATTAGAACATAATTTAACAGACAAAGAATTTAATAATTTGGTAAATGATATTATTACTTTAAATTTACCTATAAGTGCTTCTGTTGAGAAAAAGATTTATAATTTTTTACAAAAAGAAAAGAAGATTAATGGGTGGTTTTCTGCTCATAAAATTTCTTATGATGAAATTAAAGGTATTTTAAATAAAGTAAATAAACTTAATAAAGAATACGAATATATAAAAGAATTAATAATAAATTCAAGGTTACCTATTGTAATAAGTATTGCAAAATACTATAGTTACAGGGGATTAAGTTTCCAAGATTTAATACAAGAAGGTAATGTTGCTTTGCTTGAAGCGATTGATAGATACGAATTTGATACCTGCGGTAAGGAATTTTCAGCTTATGTTTCTTGGTGGATTAGAAAGAAAATGTATGATGCAATAATGAAAAGTAATGAAAATTTAAAAATTCCAAAAATTTTGAAAAATGATATTAAAAATTTTTTAAAAGCAGTCCACAAATTAAGGGGGAGTCTTTTGCGAACCCCAACTGATAAAGAGATAGCAGGTGAACTCGGATGGAGTATAGAAAAGGTTAAAGAGATACTAAAATACTTAAAGAAACCACTTTCACTTGATGTAAGTACTGGAAACGAAAATACTACTTTAAAGGATTATGTTCAAGACCCAACGGGACTAACTCCTATTGAAATAGCAATTAATAATATTGTAAAAGAAAAAGTGAAAGAAATTATCTCAAAGCTTTCAGAAATTGAACAAAAGGTTATAAAAATGAGGTTTGGGATAGAGGACTATGGCAATGAAGTTTTTTATTATGAAAAAATAGCTGAAATTTTAAAGATTCCAGTGAATTCTGTAAAGGAAATAGAAAAGAGAGCGCTTCGTAAGTTAAAATATTTTGGAAAAAAGATTAATCTTGATGATTTCCTTGATTAAGTCTTTCGGAAGTGTGCAGCAATGCCTCGCTTAGAATTTTCTATAAATTCTATAAGTTCTTTTATTAAGCTATTATTCCCAAGTTCTGATGCATTTTTTATTGTTTCCAAAGCTTGAGACACATTAAATTTACTCTGATATAATAAATTATATGCTTTTTTAATCAGTTCTCTTTCCTCAGATGAAAAGCCACCACGTCGTAATCCCACAACATTTAAACCTCTAATTGTAGCTACATCACTTCCTTGTGCCATCATATATGGTGGAATATCTTTTATTACCTTAGAAATTGCTCCTATCATTGCATATTTCCCAATTCTACAAAATTGATGCACCTGAACCACAGCTGAAATAAATGCATTATTGTATACTGTAACATAACCACCCAGTGAAACCTGATTTACTAACACTATATTGTCATTAACAATACAGTTATGTCCAATATGGCTATATGCCATAAATATATTATTGTTACCTACAACTGTTTTGGATTCAGGTTCTGTCCCCCTATGAATTGTTACGCACTCACGAATTATATTATTATCACCTATAATTGTATAGCTCTTTTCACCTTTATAGTTATAATCCTGCGGCAAATCACCAATTACAGCACAGGAATGTATCTCACAATTTTTTCCAATATCTGTCCACCCTGTAATATGAACATTCGGACCAATTTTTGTATTATCACCAATTTTTACATTTTCTTCTATTACTGTAAATGGTCCTATGGATACATTTTTTCCTATAATAGCATTTTTATTTATCTCAGCTTTATTACTAATCCCGTCTCTCAATTTGTTTTTCCTGTTCAATTAATTTCCTTTAATATATAAAAATAAATTTAAGTTGTCCAATAAAAAGTTAAAACCCGTTCTAAAATTAATTTATAATTTTACATAATATTTTTCGGTATATTTTTGACCACTCCATCAATAATTTCTATGGCTTTGATAACTGTATATACAATTTTAGTATCTTTAACAAACCACACATATCACATATCTTTTGTGAATTCTACAACTTTACACATAGATTCCAATATGATTTTTAATATACAATTATAAAATATCTTTTCAACATTTTTTAGAAATTTCTTGACAAATAGAAATAAGTAGTTAAATTTGAAAATAAAAGATAAATATTAATTAAAATGAGGTAATAAAATATGAGTGCAGTAGCAGAAGTGTTAGAGGATGAATTAACAGAGGCAATAGAGAAGAAGGATAAGAAATCTATTAGACATTTTGTTACACTTATAGTAGAAAATTTTGAAGATAAGAAAGAAGCGGAGAAACGAAACAGTGAAATAATGCTAAAACTCAATGAGATAGAGATTACTGTAAAAGAAGGATTTAAATCTATGGACAAGCGATTTGAGGAGATGGGTAAGCGATTTGTGGATATGCAAAAGTCTATGGATAACCGTT
>CAZSCZ010000004.1:10665-28666 GCA_964605455.1 uncultured Spirochaetia bacterium | reverse complement strand
ATAATATGGGATGCTACTGATAGTTCAGGTAAGCCTTTACCAAGTGGGGTATATACGGCAGTAGCAGAGGACAGCAAAGGCAATACAAAATACATAAAATTTGTAATCCAACGATAAAATAGAGGGACGGTGCACAACTTTATTAACTTTTTTGACAGCAATATATTTAACAACCAGGAAGACCTGTTTTTACATAAAAAATCAGGGGAATTGTTAAACCTGATTTCTTTAAGATGAAACACAACGATGTAATGTCCTAATATTTTGCACATTAGACCTTATATTTTTTTCTAAATTTCTCTTTGTTCCTTTTTGATAAAGGGAAATGAGATGAAAAAAATTTTTACCAAAGGTGGAAAATATTATTAAGAAAAGAAATATATTACATTTTCAAGTCTTCTGCTAATATAAAAATATACATTAAATTTATAATTGACATATAATTTTTTCTTTTATATAATACTTTTATAATATATGAGTTTGAAAATATTGCATACAGCTGATTTGCATTTTGGTGCTGAATTTAAATCTTTGGGTGAAAAATCTGTCCAATTGATTAATGAATCTTTTAAAAGCTTTGAAAAGCTTATAAATTATTGTATTGATCCCAATAATGAGATTGATATACTTCTTATTGCAGGGGATTTATTTGATACACATAATCCTGAAGCAAGAATAAGAGAAAAAATAAAAGAACAACTTCAGCAAGTAGTTAAAAAAGGTGTAAATCTTTTTTTATTACCTGGAAACCATGATAGTTTTGGATACAGAAATAGTATATATAAAACAGAAGAGTTTCCTGGCACAGTGATAAAGAATTCTTCGTTTGAGTATGTAACAGAGATAAAATTAAAAGGGATGAGGGTATTTATTTATGGTGGTGTTTTTGAACCAGGTAAAGGGACAAAAAGGATGCTTTCCAGATTTAAAATAAAAGATGAGAATGGGGTACATATTGGGCTACTACATGGAACATTAGAAATGAAGGGGATAAATGTGAAGAATCGGGATTTACCATTTTCGTATGAAGAATTTGCTAATACAGGTTTAAATTATCTTGCTTTGGGCCATTTTCATTCGTTTTATTCAATTGAGATAGATAATAAACATAAAGCTGCTTATTGTGGTTCACTTGTGCCTTACAAAATTGATGAATGTGGTGATAAATGTGCTTTACTTGTTGATATCCAAATTTCTGGTGAAGTCAAAATTAAAAAATTACAGTTTTCTCATATTCAAAGTGATTATAAGGAGATAGATTTAAATAAAGAAAATATAAATTCATTTCAAGAATTGGTTGAGAAAATAAAAAAATTGTCTAATAAAGAAAAGATACTTAATCTTAAGCTTACAGGCGTTGCTGATTTTCCTGTCGTAGAAGAAGAACTTATTGCAAGAATAGAGAATTATTTTTTCTTTGTGAAAATTTATAATAATATAAAATACATTGATAGCAGTATTATTCAGCATTTAAAAGATGAAGAGACAGTAAGAGGGCTTTATTTTAAGAAGCTTATAGAAAAATATCATAAAACTAAAGATGCAAGACAACATTCAATAATAGAAAGTGCAATAAATTATGGACTTCAAGAATTTATAGAACAATGAAGATAAAAGAATTAATATTAGAAGGATTTGGAATTTTTGCGGAGCGGTTTAATGCTAAATTAAATGAGAATAAAATAAATATAATTTTAGGTCCTAATGAATCAGGGAAATCCACACTTCTTAAAGGAGTTACAGCGATATTGTTTGGCTTGAGAAAATCAGAATGGGATTTACTTAAATCGTGGGGTAAAGCAAAGAATTATATTGGTGAAATTAAATTTATTGTAAAAGATAATGAATACAGAATTAATCGCGAATTTGAGACTAATAAAGTTGAATTTATCAAAAGAGACAAGAAAGGGAATATAGAAACTTTATTTAATGGCAGTGCCGCGCCACAATCAAGAACAGAAGAAAAAGAGTTTTATCTTGCAGCGCTGAGAGAGGTGATTGGTATAAATAATGAAAATGTGTTTTACAATACAAATGTTGTATTACAAAAGTCAATTGAGGCAGAGATAGGAAGTGAGGTGCAACAAATTATTACAGGAGCTGTTGGCACTAATTATAAAAATGTTCTGGAAAATTGGAGAGAAAAATATTTTGAATTTACAAAAAAGAGTATTTGGGATGATGCTTCTGATAAACGAAATGATAGAAAAATGGAATTAATAGAGAAGCAGATAAAAGAACTTGAAGATAGGAAAGAAAAAGTAATTGAAGCAAGTATAAAAACATCTAAAATTGAAGAGAAACTTTTTGAAATGGAAAAAGAACTTTCTAAAAAAGAAGATGAATTAAAAAAATTGCGAATTAATTTTGAATTAGTTAAAAAATATAATAATGCAGTGCAAAGATATAATATGCTTAAAACAAGAAATAAAGAGATTTTAGAAGAAATTGAGCGAATAAAAGAAATAAATATTGAGTTAAAAAACAAGGAAAAGATTTTAAAAGAGAATTATTCTGATTATGAGAAAATTCCAGAGAAAGTTATTGATGAGTATAAAACACTTAAAAAACTAAAAGAAGAATTGACAGGGGAGGAGAAAGAGCTTAACGAAATTTTAGTAAAACGAATGCCGTTATTTTCTCGGAAGATTATCCTTTCTATTAATGGTTTTATAATTGCAGGACTAACATTCCTTACAGGTATAAAATTTAAGCTACCAGTGCTTTTTATAATTGCTATTGGAGTAGGATTTATTACGCTTGGTTTTCTTATTTATTCTATTATAAAACATTCAAAAGAAAGATTTGAACGAGAGACTTTAATCAATTTTCATAAAGAAAAGATTGAGAATATCAAACATAAGATAGTGACTTTGAATAATAATTTAGCAAAATATATTTTATTACTTAAGGATGAAAATTTTGAATATAAGTTTGAGCAATATAAAAAGCTGTCAGATGAGATTGGAAGGTTAAAATTTACAATCCAGAAAATGAAGAATCTTGATGATTTAAAAAATACTCAATCTGATATTGAAAATGATATGCTTGTTATTACAAAAATGATTTCAGAATTAGAGGAGAATAACCCATTTCTCTCAAAATTTAGAGATAATATTCGTGATGGCGTGGGGTATGTAAATGAACTTAGTGGAAATATTGAAACACTTGAAAGAGAAATTGAAGATTTAAAATCAAAGATATTTGAAACAAAGCAACAATTAGCATCTACTTTTACAGAAAATGAAAGTGTTGAAAGTCTTGATAATAAGATTCAAGAGCTTAGAGATGAATACAAGAATTATCTTTTTCAGAAAGAGTCTTATGCAGAAGCAGTGAATACTTTAAAGGAAGCAATTTTGGAGTATCAAGAGAGACATCTTGAAAGACTTTCCAGAAATATAAGCGAAATTTTTAGAAAGATAACCAAAGGCCGATACATTAATATAGGTATGACAAAAGATTTTGTGCCTATGATAAAATTCAAAGATTCAAAAATTGTGAGAATTAATACTTTAAGTTGTGGTGCTGAAGAACAACTTTATTTTGCAATAAGGCTCGCACTTATACGAGAGATAAACAATGTAACAAATTTGCCTTTAATTTTAGATGACCCATTTGTGAACTTTGATCAGGAACGACTTAGAATTGTGCGCGAAATATTATATTCACTTGTGCCAGAAAATCAAATAATACTTTTTACGCATATTCAATCTTACTCAAACTGGAAAAATATAAATTTGCTCTCTCTTTAATTTATTGACAATTACTTCTTTTTATTCTATATTTACAAAATGTGTTTTGTTAAAATAAAAGAACTAAAACCAACTATAATTGATAAATATTTACTTATTGAATTTTTTAAAACATTTACAGGTGCGCTTTTTCTTATAGTTGTAATGAACCACCTAATTGAGATAATGGAGCGTTTAGATTTTTTTATTTCAAAAAAAGTAAAATTTATTGAAGTAGTAGTTTATTATCTTTATAAAACTCCTTTTTTTATAGTAGAACTTGCTCCTATTGCAGTTCTTTTTGCTGTGGTGTTTTCCTTGGGTATATTAGCCAAAAATAGAGAAATAGTTGCTATGATTACAGGTGGAATAAGCTTCTATAGAATCGTATTTTATCTTTATGTTACTGGTTTCTTGCTAAGTGTGATTTTTATTATTTTTAATGAATTTATCGTTGTCCCTGCTCAAAGAAAGGCAGTTGAATTAAATAATAAATTTAGAAATATATATTATGTAAAAGATAGGCGAAACTTTAGTATGTATGGTAAACATAATTTTATATATTACATAAAATATTATAATTCAAAAGAAAAACTTATGCAAGATATACAGGTATTACGAACTTCACCAGATAAAGATAAAATAATATTTCGTATTGATGCAAATTGTGCGAAATGGGATGAGATGAAAAAAGTATGGATATTTAAAAATGGAATTTTAAGAAAATTTGATAAAAATGGAAATTTAAAAGAAGTAGAAAAATTTGAAGAAAAGGATATAAAAATTCCTGAGAGACCTTCTGATTTTGAATATACTAGAACAGATGTTACACAATTAAGAATAAAAGAAGCAATTACTTACATTAATAAACTCAAAGCGTGTGGATTTCAATATCATAAGGAACTTGTTGATTTTCATATAAAATTTTCATTTCCTTTCACTTGTTTTTTAATGATGCTTATAGGTGCTCCATTAAGTATATATTCAACAAGAAGTGTTATTGTAATAAGTATGGGACTTGCGCTTTTAGGTAGCTTCGCTTACTGGGTGATCCTTAATATAGGAGTCTCATTTGGAAAAAATGGAATATTACCTGCCTTTGTTGCAGCTTGGTTAGGAAATATTATATTTCTTGGAATAAGTATTTTTATTCATAGGAAAATTCCAACATAAAATGTGGAAATATTCTTACATAGACCATACAGCAGATTTAGGTGTTAAAATTGTTGCTGATACTTTGCAGGAAATTTATCAAGCAGCTGTATTTGTAATGTTTAATAATATACTTGAACTTGATAAAATTACTATAACAAAAAAATGTAAAATAAAAATAAAAGCCAATAGCTATGAGGAGTTGCTTTTTAATTTGCTTAAACGATTACTTGAACTGTTTTATACAAAAGGCTTAATATGCAAAGAAATTAAAATAGTAAAATTAAAAGAAAATATAATAAAAACAAGAATTTATGGTAGTATAATCAATTTCTATGAAATTCCATCAGAGATTTTTAAATATGAGATAAAAACAGTTACATATCACAATCTTGAAATTAAAAAAGAAGGAAATAAATATACTACGACCATAATATTTGATATTTAACAAATTTGCACTCTGGACACAATCTATAACGAGCTCCTGGAATTACATTTTTTATATTAGCATTAATATATTTCCCATTTATTTGAATTCTTTTACATTTTGGACATTGAACCATTTTTTTCTGCCTCTTATTATGTTTTCGGACAAGAAAAACAAAACTTAAGTTGGGGATGCCATTTGATGAGGTTTTAAATAATTTTCTATAAAATTATAAAGCACCATCCTATTTTTTTCCAACATTTCTCGTATTTCTACCCCAATGTAAACAGAATTTTTTTGTTTCCGCATACTTCTTATTACACCAGTAAATATAACATATTCTTTCTTTCTATTAAAGAATATTTTGCATCTAAGCTTCATTCCTTCGGTAAAAGCAGAAGAGAGTAGTGGGTCCACTACTTCTAATCCTATACCATTAGTACTTATATCTATTACCTTTACATTTAATTCCTCAGATGTCAAAGAATTTAAGCGCCTTTTTAGGAGTGCCTCATGAATAATTTCTGCTACATCCTTAAAATAGTTAATCTCATTCAATCTTATTATTTTTTTTGACCCAGATATATTATATGCATAGATATAACCGGGCATAATATTGGATACAAAAATTGGAGTATAAAGAATTGAAAAAATATCCTCTTTTTTATAATGAGAGATATGTTTATCAATAAACTCATTTATTTTTTCTTCAGGTGTATTATTTTTTCTTAAAAATTTAATATAATCTAAAAAAGTAATTACTTCATTAGGATAAGGATTTTTTAAATATTCTTCCCTTGTTTGAGCATTTTGTATAAGTAGAGGTTTTTTCCATATTTTTAATATTTTTTCAATAATATTTTCTTCTTTTAAAGGCATTATTATTTTTACATTATCTACAATAGAAAATTCTTTAATTTCTCTTAAAATAAGATTAAGAATTAAATTTGCATTTGGCACATCTTTTTGTAATTCTTTATAGATTTCACTTTTTATATGGGATGGCTTTACATTGTTTTTAATAAAACTAATAGTAGGGGAATCAGCTATATTAATAATTTTTATATCAGCAAAAATATTAAATTTATCAGCTTTATATCTTGTGGATTTGCGTTTATAATGCCGATAGATTATTTCTGGTATCTGCAAATAGATTAAGTTTTTTTCTCTTCTTATAAATTTTGTATCAAAGAAGTAATATTTATTAAGATAATTAAAATTAATTCTTACAAAAGGAGAGAGTTCAGCAATTTTAAATTTTGTAAAAAAAGAGAATTCATTATACCCTAACTCTTTTATAATGCCACTATATTCATTAAGTCCAATTCGGATATATATAACAGAATTAGATTTAGATATAAGATTAAGTAGATTTTCAATTTTACTTTTATCATTTAATACTTCTTCACTCACGCAAAGATATTCCTTTTAGATATAAATAATATATTGGAGATAGGGGGATTCGAACCCCCGACCTCGTCGATGCCACCGACGCGCTCTCCCAACTGAGCTATATCCCCATCACTATCAACGCAATATAATAAAAAAAACTCTTTATGTCAATCAGTTTGATAAAAAACTTGTGGCTTTATTTTCCGTATAAATGCTCTTTGTCCCTATTATTGTTGAATTACAAATCTTATGTATTTTGCTTTGCATTTGCTGTCTTCTGCTACTGCTATATATCCCCCCTTGTTACCTAATTTATTATTGCCCACAATCTAATAATCATAAGCCCAACACATCTTGCTTTCCACTTTTCACTCATCATTCTACTTCCCACTTTTCATTTTGCATTGATTCGTGATTTTTGATACTCTTCTAATATATCCTTTATTATTGCTTTTACCTGTTTTAAGGAATTTTCTACTTCGCATATAATACTTTTCCTTTATAGAAAATTTCTGTAAAAAAGGGGTCAGGTATATTTAATCTTTTTTTTAATTCAATAGGAGTAACAACAAATGGAGTTATTGATAACCCTTTTCTTAAATTTGATATTATTCTGCAAACTTGAGCAAATCTTTTATGAAATAAAAGATTTGTCTTTTTTACAATTAACAAGTCCACATCACTGTTTTTATCTGGATTACCGTAAGCATAAGAGCCGAATAAAATTATTTTTTCAGAATGATATTTTTCTTTTATTCTTTTTACAATTTTAGCAAGCTTTTGTTTGAATTCATCATCAGCATTTATGTCAATGTTAATCTCTTTCATTTTCACCACCTCATTTTTCGGTCTGAGGTTCTCTACAGAATCCATTTCCCATTTTGGTTTTTCCATTTCCTATTTATCTGTTCTCTTATATTACAACTTTTCAATAAAATGTCAATCTTTTTCATCTTTTTCTGAAAGAGTGTTGAATAATTATAATATTTTTAAAAAGTCATTTTATAATGAGCTGTAAAAACAGACCTTTAGGTCTGTTAAATATATTAATTCAATATACCTAAAGGTACGATTTTACATTTTTTATTAGTATATACTACAATTTGTTAGTGATAGCACTGACGAATGAAAAGCCCATATTTACATAAACTCAACTGTCCTTGCAAGTCTTTAGCCAACAAAGGCGATGCAATATGTGTTACCATAAACCCTAACCTTTAAGCTATGTGCACAAAGTTAATAAAGTTGTGCACCGTCCCCAATAAACCAATAAAATTTTTATTGACAATTTTTAAAATGTTATTATATTTTTGTTGATTAATTTATTATGGAGAAAGTGAATGAACATACTTTTGTATGGTATAATCATTACAGCAGCACTTCTTTTTGTGCTTATAATTTTGTTGATTATTTCATTAGTACAATTAAAAGCTGGTAAGCAACCAAGATTAGCAAAAAGATGTCCTACCTGTGGTCAGATTCTTGAGCCTGAATGGAACAGATGTCCATTCTGTACAGAATCTGAAGAACCAAGAACATTTCCAACTACTGCAACAATTCCTGAATTGCCACCTATTGGGTATCTGATTGTAAAATCAGGTGCTGACAGAGGAAAAGTCTATAAAATAGAGAAAGAGTCCATTAATATAGGAAGTGGTAATTATAATGATATAATTATAAATGATAATTCAGTTTCTCCACAACATGCAAAAATCTGGACCTCTAATAAAAGATTTTTTATAGCTGATTTGCATTCACAAGCTGGCACAAAAGTTAATAATAAAATAATTGAGCAATCTGAAATTTATGATAATGATGTAATAACTATTGGTGAGAATATTTTTGTATTTAAGGTTCTTGAATAGATATTATGTTAATAAAAATAAACTACTGTATTCAATGTGGGAATCCACTTAAAGAAAAAGAAATAGAGGGAAAGATACGTAAATTTTGTTCTAATTGTGGTTACATTCATTATATAAATCCTATTCCTATTGTTGCAATAGTAGTGAATAATAATGGGAAAATTTTAATAGTAAAAAGAGGGATTGAACCAGAAAAAGGCAAATGGGTGCTACCAGGAGGTTTTGTAGATGGAGATGAATCACCAGTACAGGCTGCTAAAAGGGAATTAAAAGAAGAAACAAATCTTGAGGCAGAAGATGTAAAATTAATTACTTTGGTAAGCACAAAGAGTGAGATGTATGGTCCAATACTTATGTTGGGATATGAGGCATTGAATGTAAGTGGTAACCCTGCGCCTGGTGATGATGCTGTTGAAGTGAAATTTAAAGAAATTGTAGATTTAAATGAAATTGCTTTTAAATCGCATAGAATCATTCTTGAAAAATATTTTAAGAGTATTCGGTAATTTAAATGGCAAAAGAGAGAAAACTTTACGGTTTTCGGCTCTCCACATTTATATCTTGTAAGTGGTGATGTGAGTCCTTCAGCCTGCCAATGCACAGTCCTCGGAGTTGGTAATAGCCGAGACTTAATCCTCGGCTACATTTTACATTTGCAACACCTGCAGGATGTAGGTGGGAAAATAAGAATGAGTAAAATTTTGTGCCTTTTGAAAGTAGGTAAATTTAAAGTGTGTAATTTATAATTTTAGATATGTTTTGAGTTATAATTTCCAAACAGCCTATTTAAAAAGTAGGAGGTTGGGGAAAATTTCTTCAAAAGATAAATATAAAAAAATTTTAAATAATGCATTACTTTATTGTTTTACCCCTGACAAATTTGCACGAGGAAGGGATATTATAGATATAGTAAAATCCCAAATAAATGGGGGGGCGGATATTATACAATTGCGTGAAAAAAATCTTTCTGATAGAGAAAAACTATCTCTTGCATTGAAATTAAGAAAAATTACTTTAGATTCTAATACCCTTCTTATTATTAATGATGATGTTGATATTGCATATTTTTCCAATGCTGATGGTGTTCATCTTGGGCAATCTGATATTCCAGTGGAATATGCGAGGAAACTATTAAAAGATAAAATTATAGGAATTTCTACACATAATTTAAAGCAATTTAAAATTGCTCAAACAATGGATGTTGATTACATTGCCATAGGTCCTATTTTTCCTACACAAACTAAAGAAAATCACGAACCAATTATTGGTGAAGAAAATTTGAGAGATATCCTGAAATATAAAAAGAAAAAAGTTGTGGGGATTGGGGGAATAAAATATGAGAATGTAGAAAAAGTTATTAAAGCAGGAGTAGATTGTGCAGCTGTGATAAGTGATATTATTAATTCTTATAATATTGAAGAGAGAACTCGCCTGTTTAAAGAAAAAATTAAAAAAATAATTTCTATTTAATTTTTATTTTAATTGACGATAATTTAGTTGAGAAATTATATATAAGGGAAGTGATTATTATGGAAAATAGGAATGAACTAAAACGCTTATGTGAACTTATGGAGGATGAAATATATATTTTTAGGCAGCTTCTTAAAATTGAAAAAATGAAAAATTCATTGATTATTAATCAGGAAATTGAAGAGTTGAAAAAAGTTACGGATGAAGAGGAGAAATATTTAGATGAAGTTGCAATGAAAGAAAAAGAACGAGAATCTATTGTTGAAAAGTTGTTTCAGAAATATAAAGTAAATTCTGAACGAGTTTTAACTGCATTATTGAAGGTATTGCCCGATAATGTGAATGATATAAAGCAAGAATTACGGAAACAAAAATGTGAACTAATAAGAAATATTAAGGACTTGAAAAAAATAAATTCTATTAATAATAAAATTTTGATGGATTCAATTAAATTTTTTAATTATGCTGTAAACACACTTCAATCTGTTGATACAATTACATATACAAATGGAAAAGATAATAGGAATGAATATATTAGCAAATCTCATTTAATTGACCGTCAAATATAGGAGGAAGAGATGGCATCAACATTTATGGGAATTGAGCTTGGAAAACGAGGGATTATAGCACATCAACAGGCAATTCAGACAACAGGACATAATGTTACAAATGCAGAAACAGAAGGTTATTCTCGGCAGCGGGTTGTGCTTGAAACAGAACATCCACTTTATACGCCGTCATTAAACAGACCAGAAAGAGCAGGACAGTTAGGACAAGGAACTGTAGCTGTTAGAATTGAGAGAATAAGAAATGCTTTTATTGATGATAAAATAATGGATACTCTTGATACACTTGGTTATTGGAAAATGAGAAATGATTATATCTATCAAATAGAACTTGTTCATAATGAACCTTCTGATATGAGTCTTCGTTCACTTTTAGATGAGTTTTGGGTCGCTTGGGAAGAACTTGCTAATAATCCTTCTGAACTTTCTGTAAGAAAGGTTGTGAAAGAAAGAGCTGAAACATTAGTTAAAGCCATTAATCATACTTATCACCAATTAAAAGATATTCAGAATAATGTTGACTTTGCTATTGTAACAAAGATAAAAGAGATAAATGATATTGGAAAAAAAATTAGAGATTTAAATGTAGAGATACAAAAGTCATTAAATTTAGGTGATATGCCTAATGACCTTATGGATAAAAGAGATTTGCTCATTGAGAAACTCTCTCAGATGGTAAATGTTGAGGTTGAAAGAAATGAGGAAGACGAATTTATTGTATATATTGATGGGGAACATTTTGTTCAAGGTATCCATTTTGAGAAATTAAAAACTGTTCCAGAGCCTAAAAAACAAGGTTATCATAATATTATTTGGTCAGAAATAAATAAGTCTGTTAATATTAAGGGTGGGGAACTTAAATCTCTTCTTGAACTCAGAGATAATATTTTGCAGTCACAAATTGATTATTTGAATAATTTTACTGTAAATATTGTTGAACTTGTAAATGAGATTCATAGAGATGGTTTTGGGTTGGATGGGATAACAAATAGGAACTTTTTCAAATATTTACCTGTAACAGATGCTATAAATGGTGATTATGATAGTAATAATGATGGAGTTTTAGATTCAACAGCAATTTTTAAAGTTACTGGAATAAATGGATTAAACCCTGAATCTACAATTGGCATTCAAGGCACAATAACATTTGATGCAAATAGACAAGGAGGTGCTCCAATTACTATAAATTATTATGCTACTGATACAGTAGCAGATGTTATAGATAAGATAAATAAATCGGGAGCTGAGGTAGTAGCATATCTTGACCATAGAAACAGACTTGTTTTAAAAGCGACTCTCGCAAAAGATGAGAATAATAAAGATTTTATAATCAGACACATTGAAGATAGTGGCAATTTCCTTGTAAATTATGCTGGGATATTAAGAAATTCAGGTGTAGCAGGTGCTTATGATTGGCGTGCAACTGGTGCTGTTAATTCACTGCAGGTTCCGCAGACAAATTATACAGTTGCACCTTTATATAATATTTCTGCATGGACGGATGTTGATATTCCTATTAAATTAGATGTTTCAAAAATTGCAGCAGCAAGTGGAACTGATACCACTGGTGATGGTGACCTTGATATGCCAACTGGTGTTGGTGATGGATCTAATGCATTAAAAATTGCTGAATTAAGATATAAAAAAGTAATGATAGGTGAAAATGCTACTTTTGATGAGTATTATACTGCTGTTATTTCAGAAATAGGAACACTGGGCGAGCAAGCAAAACTTGAAACAGAAATAGCTGAAAAATTGGTTGATAATTTTAAAAATTTGCGACAATCTGTAAGTGGTGTTAATCTTGATGAAGAGATGGCAAACCTTGTAATGTTTCAACACGGATATAATGCTTCAGCACGTGTAGTCTCAATTATGGATAGAATGCTTGATACAATTATTAATAGAATGGGAGTGTAAATAGATATTAGTTAAAATCCTTAATTCAAGGAGGAATACGAAATGATGAGGATTACCCAAAATATGTTAAAAAATGATGTAGTATATAACTTAAATGTTCATCAAAGAAACTTAGATGATCTTCAAAATAACCTTTCAACTGGGAAAAAGGTAAGACTACCACGCGAGAATCCTATTGCTGCTACCCATTCAATGCTTTATAGAACCAGAATTCAGGAAATAAGAAAGTTTATAGATAATATTGAAGAAGGAGAGACAAGGCTTAATTTTGCTGAAAATGGTATACGGAGCATAGTTGACATCTTTCATCGATTGGAAGAAATAACTGTTCAGGGTGCAAATGGGATATATACAAAAGAAGACAGGGAAAAAATTGCTGTTGAAATTGATGAACTTTTAAAAGAAATTGTTGAAATAGCCAATTCAAAATTTAAAGGTGAAGCAATTTTTGGCGGGTATCAAATTAATATAAATCCATTTGAGGTTTTGAAAAGTAAACCAGGCTATGCTGATAGAGAAGTTATAACAAAAGTGTTATACAAAGGTGATATTGGTCAACATCAGAGAGAAATAGAGCAGCAGGAATATGCTCCTGTAAATTTGCCTGGTAATGTTGTTTTCTGGGCTACAAATGAAGTTATAATGGGTAATACAAATGTTGCAAATTATACATCTGCCCGTAATCAAAAGATTAGAATTGATGGAAAAGAGATTTTAATAAATGCTGGTGATAACATAAATATTATAATTGATAAAATTAATAATGCAAATATTCCTGTGCGTGCGTCATTAAGAAATAATCAATTTGTAATAGAAACTACAACTCCTCATGAATTATGGATGGAAGATATTGAAGGTGGAACTTTTCTTCAGGAGATTGGATTGAAAATTGCAGGACAGAGACCAAATGAATTTTCAAATAATACTAAAAAAATTGGGTATAGTATCTTTGATGTTGTAATTAAGATACGAGATGACCTATGGAAAAATGATGTAAAAGCATTGGGTAGTGAAGATCTAAATTTTTTAAGGCATGGACTTGATAATTTGCTTAAAGCACTTGGTGAAATTGGCGCAAGGTCACACAGGTTCCTTGTTGTGAAGAAAAAATTGAATATGGATGAACTGGATATGACAGATATTCTTGCAAAAACAGAAAATATAGATGTTGCAAAAACTGTAATGGATTTACAAATGCTTGAATATATACACCGTTCAGCGCTTGCTGTTGGCGCAAGAATTATAAGACCAACTCTTATGGATTTCTTAAGGTAGATAAATAATTAATTATATTACCTACGCAAAAATTAAGTTAATGAATACGGAGGCAGAAATTGAGAAAGATTAAAACAAAACCTTTTGGTGAAATTGAAGTAGATGAATCGCAGGAGATAACTTTTCCTGAAGGATTGTTTGGATTTGAGCAATATAAAAAGTTTTATTTACTTGAAAACCCTGATAGTCCATTTTTGTGGCTCCAGTCGTCTCAGGACCCATCGTTGGCATTTATATTGATATCGCCTATGCAATTTAAAGCAGATTATGAACTTAAAATTTCGGATGAAGATTATAAAAGTATAGATATTAAAGATAAAGAAAAAGAATTACTTGATTTTGTTATAGTTACAGTTCCATCAGATCCTGAAAAAATGACAGCAAATTTGCAAGGTCCAATAATTATAAATATAAAAAAGAAACTTGGCAAACAGGCTATATCGTTAAAAGAAGATTACACAGTAAGATGTCCAATTTTGGATGAGATGAAACGAACAATGTCAAAGAAAGATAAGGCAGAGGAAAAGTAGATGCTTGTTCTTGCAAGAAAAATAAATCAAAGTATTATAATTCAAGATAATATAGAAATAATGATACTTGATATTCAAGGTGAACAGGTTAAAATAGGAATAAAAGCTCCAAAGGAGATAAAAATTTATAGAAAAGAGATTTACGAAGAGATTCAGAGAGAAAATATACGAGCTGCTCAATCCAAATTACCAGAAGATATAAAGAAACTTATATAAAAAATACGGGATGTAAACTTCAAATTAAATAAATAAGGGACAAGCTATTGCTTGCCCCTATTGTGCACTTAATATTTTTATGGAGTTCTCTTTGCTCTACTAACCCCAGTAAGCCCTTTAATTACTCTTATTCTTGAATTTTCAAGGTCACATATATAGAAGCTACCCTTCCCATCACCAAAAATATCTACTGGATGAGAAAGGAAACAATTTATAGCAGGAGCGCCATCTCCAGCAAATCCAAATTCTCCACTTCCAGCTATAGTAGAGACAGCATTTGCACTAACATCAATTTTTCTTATTCGTGAATTCATTGCATCAGCTATATATACAACATTTCCTTCAGTCCATAATCCATAAGGTGTATGCAATTTTTCTTCAGTAGCTCTTAATACATCACCATAATATCCGGGCATTCCTGGTAAGCCTGCAATGGTAGAAATTATACCATTTTTGTCAACTTTGCGAATTATATGATTGTCCTTATCCGAGATATACACTTCCCCATTAGCAGTATAAACATCCCACGGATGATTTAGATTAGCAATAGTAGCTGCTTCACCATCACCACCATATCCGGCTTTTCCTGTCCCCGCAATAGTATAAATATATCCATTTTGTGGATTTTTAATATGAGGAGCTCCTGCAATAGGTCCAGGATTGGGTAAACTATTAGGATTATATACCACTCTTATTTTATTATTATAAGTATCAGCAATATATACATTCCCATATTTGTCTAATGATATAGAAGCAGGCCATGCTAAATCTGCTTTTATAGCAGGACCATTATCACCACTATAACCGAACCTTCCACTTCCTGCTATTGTCCTCATTATTCCAAATTCGTTTACCATACGAATCCTATTATTTCTTGTATCAGCAATATAAATTCGCACCTTCTTTTTTTCTTTATCAATGGTTTCAACATGCACTCCCATTGGAAATGCAAATGAAGCTTTAACAGCTTTTTTTTCATCTCCACTATAACCAAATACACCTGTTCCAGCAATAGTATGAATTACACCCATTGTATCAACTTTTCTTATTCTATTATTTTGTGAATCTGCAATATAAATATTTCCTATTTCATCTACACATACACTTAACGGCGTGTAAAGAGATGCATTTACAGCCATTATTCCATCACCATTATATCTGCTTTCTCCATTTCCCGCTACAGTATCAATTATTATTTGTGTAAGTCCTTGATAAATATTAAAGAAAAATAAGAATGTAATAATTGTGATTAAAAATAAAATTTTATTTACCTTCATTTTTACCTCCTATTATAATTTTATTAAATAAAATATATTACATTTCAAATAAAATGTCAAGTTTAAAATAAAAAAAAATTAAAAAAATTTTTTTAAAAAATTCTTTTTTTAGCTAAAGTTTCTAATGAATTTTTCCGAAAAGTTTGAATAAGGTGTAGTATTTAAAATAGAGAGTGTTGAGTAATTCGGGTGCGAAAAGGCACATCCCCCACTTACAGGATGTAAGTGGGGGTGCCTTTGAGAAGTAGGTAATTTAAAAATAGCGATGTTTTAATTGTTTGTATATATTAATTTTCAAACAATTTCAAATAAAAAGGAGGTGATGTTGATATTTGATTAATTTAAGAGTTTAAGCAAGGAAGCTTAAACCAAAAAATTACAAGGAGGTCCAAAATGATTATCAACCACAATTTAAGTGCTATCTATGCCCACCGTCAGTTAAAATTTATTGGCTGGGATGTGAACAAGAATATTGAGAAACTCTCATCAGGTTTAAGAATCAATAGGGCAGGCGATGATGCCTCTGGGCTCGCAGTATCTGAAAAAATGCGATCCCAAATAAGGGGGTTACGCCAAGCTGCAAGAAATGCCGAAGATGCCATTTCTTTTATCCAAACAACAGAAGGATATCTCCAAGAATCTCAGGATATTCTTCAGAGATTGAGGGAACTCTCTATTCAAGCATCCAATGGTATCTACACACCTGAGGACAGAATGCAAATTCAAGTGGAAGTCTCTTCATTAATCGATGAAATTGACAGAATAGCCTCATCTGCACAGTTCAACACAATGAATATGCTTACAGGAAAGTTCGCAAATCCTGCAGCAGGTGGACAACCAACTGCATCTATGTGGTTCCATATCGGTCCTAATCAGGATCAGCGTGAAAGAGTTTTTATTGGAACTATGACTGCTATAGGATTAGGTGTGAAGAACCCTGATAACACAATACTTTCACTTTCAACACCTGAAAAAGCAAATGCAGCTATTGCAATAATTGACAAGGCTCTACAGAAAATCTCTAAACAGCGAGCTGATTTAGGTGCTTATCAAAATAGGCTTGAATATGCAACCAAAGGGTTAATGAATGCGTATGAAAATACTCAAGCAGCCGAATCAAGAATCCGTGATGTTGATATGGCAGAAGAGATGGTAGGCTTTGTAAAGAACCAAATCTTAATGCAATCTGGAACAGCAATGCTGGCACAGGCGAATTTAAAAACTCAAACTGTATTAACATTGTTAGGCACATAACACATATTTTAATGGGATCAATTTAGATACCTTCATCTCTTTTCAATAGGGTTGTGAAGAATATCCCCTGAGGTTCTTCATTAATACCTATTGAAAAAGGTGGAGGATAGATTCAGCATGGAAGCTGAGAAAAAATTTTATCAAGGGAGGGATAACTATGATAATCAATCACAATATTAGCGCGGTCTTTGCCAATCGAGCTTTGAAATTTAACGATGTCAATATTTCCAAAAACATTGAAAAACTATCATCCGGTCTGCGAATCAACAGAGCAGGAGATGACCCAGCTGGACTTGCAGTTTCAGAGAAACTTCGTTCTCAGGTGCGTGGATTACGCCAAGCTGCAAGGAATGCTGAAGATGCCATCTCTTTTATCCAACTTACTGAAGGATATCTTCAAGAATCTCAGGATATTCTTCAGCGATTAAGAGAGCTGGCTATTCAGGCATCCAATGGTATCTACACACCTGAGGACAGAATGCAAATCCAGGTAGAAGTTTCATCCTTACTGGATGAAATTGATAGGGTTGCTACTTCTGCTCAGTATAATGGGATGCGGATGCTTACAGGCAGATTTGCGAATCCAGCTGCTGGTGGCGCACCAACTGCATCTATGTGGTTCCATATCGGAGCTAATCAGGATCAGCGTGTGAGAGCGTTTATTGGAACAATGACCACGCAAGGCTTGAATATTGCAGGTCTGTCCCTTTCTACGCCAGAAAATGCAAATGCTGCTATTGGCAGGATAGATAGTGCGCTCGTTAAGATTAGTAAACAGCGTGCTGATCTTGGCGCATATCAAAGCCGATTTGAAAGCACTGTCAAAGGGCTTATGGTCGGGTTTGAGAATATGCAGGCTGCTGAGAGCCGCATCCGTGATGTTGATGTCGCAGAAGAGATGATAGATTATGTGAAAAACCAAA
>CAZSCZ010000004.1:0-10655 GCA_964605455.1 uncultured Spirochaetia bacterium | reverse complement strand
CAAATTCTTATCCAAAGCTCAACCGCGCTTTTAGCCCAAGCAAATATGAAACCATCATCAGTTTTATATTTGCTTAAATAAGGGCTCTTTGAAAAATGGGATAATTATAACAGAATTGCTTGAGGAGTATGTTGTGATAAATTATACCCTGTAGGTTTAAAATTTCCCTCTTTTATGAGGGACTCTTAATATTTTAAGAAATGGGATCCCTTATCCAGATTTCAGGATGTATATCGGCGGCTGAGGCACTAACATCCTGAAATCCTCGGATAAGGTCTTTAAAAAACTTACAGGGATGTAAGTTTTATCTCTCAGGAGGGAGGAGATAAAATGATAATTTATCACAACGTTTCCGCTGTTTTTGCGAATCGGCAGCTTTACAATACAAACCTGGATATTTCCAGGTCAATTGAAAAGCTGTCCTCAGGGGTTCGCATAAACAGAGCTGGTGATGACCCAGCCGGCCTGGCAATATCTGAAAAAATGAGATCTCAAATCCGTGGGCTCCATCAAGCAGGTAGAAATGCCCAGGATGCCATCTCTTTTGTGCAAACAGCTGAGGGTGCACTCCAAGAAGTGCATTCTATTTTGCACAGAATAAGAGAACTGGCTATCCAATCGGCTAACGGGATCTATACACCTGAGGATAGAGCCCAGATACAGGTTGAGGTCTCACAGCTATTGCAAGAAATTGACCGCATTGCTACAAGCACGGAGTTCAACAAATTCAAAATGTTGGACGGTTCCCGTGCAAGTATGCAATTCCATATTGGTGCTAATGCTGATCAGTTTATGAAAGTATATATAGGGACTATAACTACCCAATCTTTGGGTATTGCAAATATGTCCCTTTCAACACCACAACTTGCGAATACAGCATTGGCATCTGTGGATGCAGCGGTCAATAGAATTTCAAAACAGCGTGCTGACCTTGGAGCTTGGCAGGCAAGACTTGAGCACGCTACTAAATCACTTGCAGTAGCTGAAGAAAATATGATAGCTGCTGAGTCTAGAGTCCGCGACACTAATTTCGCATCGGAGATTGTTCAGTATACAAAGAGCAAACTCCTGATGGAAACAGGTGTCGCAATGCTGGCTCAGGCTAATTTAAAACCCCAGGCCGTATTAAAACTCCTTAAGTAAAAATTCTGTTTATAATTATCCCCTCAGCCGCCGATAATTTATATAGCAATATAAAAGTGAGGTGATGAAATATGCAAATAGATGGAGTAATTCCTTCAACAGAACATATTATAAAAAATCCTAATGAAACTATTGTTGATGCATTAAATCCTGTAAAAAAAGATGTTGAAATGAAACAAATTAAACAAGATAAAACTGTTTCTGAAGATAATATAGTTGAAAAACAACATCTTGTGGATGCTCTTGAAAAAATGAGTAGAGCTATTGAAATTTTTAATAAAAGACTAAAATTCTCTATTGATGAAGATTCAAGGAGAATTGTGGTTAAAGTTATTGATTCTGAAACAAATAAAGTAATTAGAGAAATACCACCTAAAGAAGTACTTAAATTTGTTGTAAATCTTCATAAATTTTTAGGAATATTTGTTGATAAAAAAAGATAATATATTAATATTTATTTATGAGCAGAAAATTTATATTTTCGCTTGAATTTTGATGCAAAATAGTGTATAATATATTAAGAGAATAAGGAGGAGTTAATTATTTTATGCCTGTTACAATCTCCGGATTAGCGAGCGATATTGATACTGAAGGTATTATTCATAAATTAGTTGAAGTTGAAAAAATACCACTGCGAAGACTTGAAGAAGAGAAAAAACTTAAATGTCAGGAAAAAAAAGTATGGAAGCTTTTAAAAGAAGAACTTGTTAAACTTAATGATATTACAAAAGAACTTTATGGGTTTAGAAGTATATTTAAAGATAAAAAAGCAATAAATAATGAATTTTTTACTCTTACCCCTACAAGAAATGCTAAAAAGTCTAAACATAAAATTGAAATTTTATCACTTGCTAAAAGTCATAAAATACTTACAGATCCAATCTCATTTAAAGAAACATTACCCGGAAGTATATTTGAAATTTCTGTTGGAGAAGAGAAAAGGGTAATTAAGGGCTTTAAAAAAGGTGGAACACCACAGAAATTGGTAGATGTGTTAAATAAAGAAGCAGGAGATTTAATTGATGCTCAGATTATAAAGGCTGATAAGAATAATGTTATAATTTCTATAGAAGCTAAAAACACAGGAGAAAAGAATAGAATTAATTTAAGAGGAAAAAGAGCTGAAGATGAAAAATTGTTTAAAAAAATAGGACTTTTTTCAAAACCCGTCAAAAATTTTTTATCATTAAATTTTGATGACAAAAAACCCGCAGATTTCAATTTTATATTAAATGGATATAATAATACAATTTCAGCACTTATAAAAACAAAACAGTCCCGAGAATATAGACTTGATTCACCGTTGGAAAATATAAAAGATGGTAAAATTGAATTTGTTTACAATTTATTACCAGTTAAAAAGAAACCATTAGTAGATAAATCTGGAAAGATTGTTAAGAAAAATATAGGTAATGTTGCTATAAAAGATGTAATAATTTACGGTGCAGATGTAATTTTAAATAGAATATTAAAAAGAGAAAAAAAAGGAGAAAAAAAATTTAAATCACCAATAATAGAACTGTATGATACAAAAGGAAATGTGCAGACAATTTCTCTTGAATTTACAAATAAATGGAGAAAATTTTCTGATAAAATTGAAATAGAACCATTAACTAAAATTGTTTTTAAAAATTTTTCAGATTATGATATGGAGTTAGACAATTTAAAAATTACTGCTCAAACAAAAGGGAAAAAATTTAAAAATGTTGTTCAGGAACCAAGTGATGCTCAATTGAAGATGGATGGAGTTTTGATTAAACGAGATAAGAACGAAGATTTGAATGATGTGATAAATGGTGTTACATTAAATTTAAAACAAGAGACAACTAAACCAATAATTGTTGAAATAAGAGAGGATGTTGAAAAGATAAATGAAAAGGTTAATAAATTTGTTGAACAATATAATAAAATAATAGAATTTATAAGTGAAGCTGGTAAGACATCTAAGAGCACAAGACCCGGCGAATATAAGAAAGAAGATCGTGGTATCTTGTCAAATGATATTTCTCTTATGAATCTGCAAAGTAAGCTGCGTGCTACTGTTGTAAGTAGTTATAAAACATCACTTGGTAACAGACTTGCAATGCTTGCTCAAATAGGGATTTCAACAGGAAAGTGGGGGTCAGTTTGGGCTGATATTAGGAAAGGAACATTAAAGATTGATGAAGATAAATTTAATACAGCACTTGCGCAATTTGGTGAAAAAGTGGGTGAACTTTTTGGCTATGATTCAAATGGCGATAAAATAATAGATACCGGCGTGGCATATACTCTTGTAAATGTGCTTAAACCTTATACCGCACCAAAAGGTGTAATTGATGGAAAAATTTCTCTTGCAGAACTAATGATAAGAAGTACAGAAAAGAGAATCGCTAAAAAAGAAGAAGAGATAGAAAAATATAAAAAAAGTTTAAAAAGAAAGTTTGGAAAAATGGAGAGCACACTTCAACAGCTTAAGGGAATGTCTCAGACACTTGAAAACTCTCTCGGTAATCTTAACTTTGAGACAGGGGGAGGAAAAAAGAAAAAAGGTGAAAAGGAATAACAAATGGAAATATTTGTAAACAATGAAAAATTAAATTTTCAACTTGAAAATGAAAAAAACTTAAGAGAAGTTTTAGATGCGATTAATGAATGGCTGTTTCAGCACGGAAAAGTGGTTGACCAGATCGTGATTAATGAAAAGGTCTTTAATGATGATATGGAAGCACTGGAAAATGTTTTACTTGAAGATGTAAATGTGCTTCGGCTAACTATAATAGATATTGATGTGCTTGTAAGAAATTCACTTGCTGAAATTCAGAACTATATTAGTGGTATGAAAGAAATTATAAGTGTAAAAGAGAAGTTTACAGAAGATCAGATAAATAAAATAATAAATGGTATAAGATGGATTACAAAAATTTTAGAAAAATGTGATAAATTATATAAATATTCTAAAAATTTTAAAGACAAAGAATTTAATTATATTGCTGAGGTTCACGGATTAGAAAAATCTATTTATATTTTGGAAAAATTTATAAAAAAGGGACAAATGGATAAGTGTATTGAGTTTTTAAATTCTAATTTTATAGCTCTCCTTGAAAAATGGGTAAAAGGGATTGATAAACTTATAGATTTTTCTGTCGGGTTTAAGAAAGGTATTGCAGTAAATAGGAAGAAAGTTGCAAATCAGATTTACAATATAATTACAAAAATTCCAGATATGCTAAAATTAATAGAAGTCACTGCTGTAGACTTGCAAAGCGGTGCAGAAAAGGAAGCAATGAAAAATATTCAAATACTTACTGGAATTCTTGAATCAATTGTAGGACTTTTACAAGTTATAAAATCTACATTTTCACTTGATTATAATAATATCTATTATGAAAATAAATCTATTGAGGAATTTAATAAAGAATTAAAAGAGATATTAAATGAGATGGTGAGTGCACTTGAAAATAAAGATACAGTATTGATTGCTGATTTAATTGAATATGAACTTTCACCAAGACTGGAAAAATATATTGAAATTTTGAAAATTATTGCCAAAGAAGTAAATCTTAATATAAACTAGGGATATGGGGACGGTGCACAACTTTGTTAACTTTTTTTTAAAGAAAAAAGAAATAAAAAAAATATATAAAATATTCCTCAAGAAATTTACATCTATTCCTAATATTGTGCTATTCTCAGCCAATGTATAATGTATAAAGGTCCCTCATAATGAAATTGTATCAGGTGGTTATTAGATTATTTTTCAAATATCTTTAATAATATATTTACTTCCTGGTGTAGTATAGGGCTTATTATTTTTACATAACGGGCACTCGTCTTCCTTATATTTAGGTGCATTTATATTTAAAATAAAATATTGATTTTCAGCAAGCGAAAGTTTTTTATCACTTCTATTTACAAAAGCTGCAATACCTATAAGCTGAGCTTTTAAATCGTGGACAATTTTTATAATTTCTCTAACAGAGGCACCTGTAGTAATAACATCTTCCACTATAAGAACTCGTTCATTTTCTTTTAATTCAAATCCGCGCCTAAGTGTCATCTTCTTTTCTGCATCACGTTCAGCAAAAAGTGCCCTTGCACCTAATTGTTTCGCTACTTCATAGGCGATTATAATACCACCTATTGCTGGTCCTATTACAACATCTATATTTTTATCCCGAAATTTTGAGGCAATTAAAGATGAGAGAATTAGATTATATTGGGGATATTGTATTACTTTTGCACATTGCAGATAGGTATCACTGTGCAAGCCTGATGATAATTTAAAATGACCTTTTAGTAATGCGCCTGTCTTTTGGAATATAGACAATATAAGTTCTTCTGTAAATATCTCTTCCATAAAAATTTCTCCATAAATATATATAATAGTGAATGTTTAAAATTATATTATTTTCATACGCTAACTTTTTTAATTTAACAATGAAGAGTTTAAGTTGAAAGCACCTCCTGAGGCAAAATTATTTCAAATACAGTGCCTTTTTTTTCTTCAGTCGTAACCTTTATTTCCCCATTTAATTTTTGAATAATATCTTTAATAAGGTCCATTCCAATACCTCTACCTGAAATATCAGTTACCTTTTCTGCTGTAGAAAAACCAGGCTTAAAAATAAAGTTTATTATTTCAGATTTTGAAAGTCTATCTACTTCCTCAGGTGATACAAGTCCCATTTTTATAATCTTGGATTTAATTTTTTCAATTGGTATCCCTTGCCCATCATCTGCAATTTTAATATATAACTTTTCATTATCAACTATTTTTGCAGTAATAGTGATTTTACCTTCAGGCTCCTTGTTTAAATATTCCCGATAAAATTTATTTTCTATCCCATGGTCAGCTGCATTTCTTATGAGATGAATTAGTATATTTGTAATTTCTTTAATATATCTTTCTTTTATATGAATTTTATCACAATCAATCTCTAATTTAATTATCTTGTTATTATCTCGCGCCACCTTTACCACAATGTTTTTTAATTGTTCAAGCACATCTTTTAAAGAATACTTTTGTATCCCCTTTCTTAGTTCAACAGCACCTTCATCTCCATATTCAAATGTAATTACAGAATCTTCAGATACATATAATAGATTAAATAGTTCCTCTTCCGTAAGTGTTTTTTCAATCTTATCAATTTTTAGATTCTTAACACTTGATTGTATTGCTTGAAGTGATGTAGAAATTTCATCTTTTTCAGACGATGAAATAAAAAGTATTTTAACCAAATTACCAAATTTTCCAGCAAGGATATTTTCTTCTTCTGGAACAGTATCAATAATTAAACCTAATTGGGATAATGTATTAAGCACAATTGATGATAAAACCTGTTTATTGTTTGTTTCTGGGACAAATTGTATTTCTATTTTATAAATATTTAAATAACCACTAAGAGCATTTTGTATAGATGTTTGTTGGTCAGGTGTGAAATCTGTTATTTTTTTTATTTTATGTTTAATATCAAATTGGTCAAAAATAATTTTATCCAAACGCTTAAATGAGCTGGCAAAATCAACATCAATATTTTCCCCTTTCAATTTCCTTATGAACCTATTTAAGATTCCGAGTTCTGTAAAAATTAGTTTGATTATCTCAGGTGTAATTTTAATTTCTTTGTTTTGAATTTTTAAAAAGAAATCTTCCATCTTATGAGCAAGTTCAGATGCATCTTGAAAACCTATCATTGACGAAGAGCCTTTAATTGTATGGAGCAACCTTTTTATTGATTGAACAAGATTTTGATTGTTTATGTCTTGCTTCAAAAGTAAAAGTTCTTTTGCAATATTTCCTATTGATTTTTCAGTCTCATTAATATAAATATTTAATAATTCTGGTGTTACCTTTGATTGCATTAATAAAAAAATATAATTTTATAATCCAAAAATCAAGTATAAAATTATGTAATGTAGGGACGGTGCACAACTTTATTAACTTTGTGCACAGTTTTCAGTGCTCAGATAATGCTAAGTGCACAGGATAAAGGTGCATAGCTTAAGGCTTATATCACAAATATTATACCTTTGGTAACATATATTGCATCGCTTTTCTTGGCTAAAGGCTTGTAATGACAATTGAGTATGCAAAGTTTATGTAAATATGGGCTTTTCATTCCTCAGTGCTTGCATTAACAAATTAAAATGTAGAAACACACTTTTTGCCATTTAAATTACTCAAATACTCTCGGTGAATTTATGTTAAATAGAATCTCTTTCATAATAGATTTATTAATATTTGCTAAAAGATTAATTGAGAAATTTTTAAATAAACGGGAAAAATATATCGGAAAAAATTATACAATAGCTTTAAAATTATCTGCTTGAAATTCTATTTTTTATGGAAAAACTATAATTGAAATATAAATTTATTTTAATTATACTCTATACTACTATGGAAATAAATAAAATATTTAATGGCGATACATTAGAAATTTTACCTACTTTACCTGATAATAGTATAGACTTAGTGATAACAGACCCTCCGTTTGCTATAGATTTTAAAGCAAAACGGAGCAATTATAATCGTAAATATAAAAATGTCCTTGAAGGTTATAATGAAATTTCACCAGATAAATATTTAGAATTTTCTATAAAATGGATTGGAGAGTTACCCAGAATTTTAAAGGAAGATGGTAGTGTATATATTATATCGGGATGGACAAATTTAAAAGATATTTTAATTGCAATTGATAAATCTAAACTTATACTCCTAAACCATATTATTTGGAAATACCAGTTTGGTGTATATACAAAGCGAAAATTTGTAACAAGTCATTATCATATACTTTTATGCGTGAAAAGTAAGAATTATAAATTTAATAAAATTGATAAATATCCTGAAGATGTCTGGATAATAAATAGGGAATATTGGCATAATAAAATAAAAACTCCAACTAAACTGCCTGAAAAGCTTGTGGAAAAAATGGTTCTTTATTCCAGTAATAAAGGCGATTTAATTTTAGACCCATTTGTTGGTTCTGGCACTGTTCCAGTTTGTGCTAAAAAATTACAGAGAAATTTTATTGGTATAGAAATAAATGAAGAATATGTAAAATTTGCAAATGAACGGCTAAAGAATATAAATCTTTATCTTGACTTTTAATATTTAATGTTATATTATAAATCCAACTATGAAAAAGAAAGGAAAAATAAAGAGTAAAATTAAACGAGGATTTAAATCAAATTTTCTTGCAGGTATCATTACAGTTCTACCGCTTTTTGTAACTTACATATTTTTTTCTTGGGTAATGAAATTTTTGCACAAGTATCTTAATTTTATACCTCATAAACTTTTTCCAGACAATACTTTACTTATAGTTGCATTTGAAATTGTGCTTCTATCACTTATTATTTTTACAGTTTATCTTATCGGAATTTTGACTTCACATTATATAGGTAAACAAATATTAAAAGTGGGTGAGAAAATATTAAATAGAATTCCCCTTATTAGAAGTGTTTATACAGGGTCAAAGCAAATTATAGAATCATTTACATTAGACAAAAAGAAGTTTATGGATGTTGTTTTGGTTGAATATCCCCGAAAAGGAATTTATGTTTTAGGTTTCGTTACAGGAAATATAAAAGTTAAAGGCAAACGGAAAAAAGAGCTTGTCCCAGTTTTTATTCCCAGCACTCCAAATCCAACAACAGGTTTTATGGTATTATTCAAAAAATCCGAGATTTTGCCTCTAACAATTACTCCTGAAGCTGCAATAAAATTAATTATTTCTGGTGGAATTATTGGAAGCAATACATTAAAAATAAAAGATTAATGGAACAAATATATAGAAAGAATATTTCTGTATTAAAAAAAAATTATCCTGAAATTGCAGAAGAGATAGAAAAAATCAAAATTCCAGAAAATTTTATTTTTATAGAAACAAAAACAGGGAAAAAAACACTTCAAATAAAAATAAATAAGAAAGAAAGTATCCTTCTGCACAGCAGATATGATCCAGTAAAAGAAAGTGAAAATATTATTAATAGATTTATTCAGCAAAATTATGATGTGTTGATTATTGGTGGTTTTGGGCTGGGTTTTTTATGTAAAGCTGCCCTGAGAACCAAAAATGTAAAACATATTCTTATAATAGAAAAAGATATTCAAATATTTAAATCTGCTCTTATAGCAAATGATATCTCAGAGATTATTAAAAATCCGCAAGTTAAATTCTTGTTTGAAAAAAATGACGAAATTCCAGGACTTTCTGATTATCTTTTAAATATTGTAACTAAAAAGGTATTTACACTTATACATAATCCTTCTGCAAAAATTTATCCAGAGTTTTATCTTAATTTAAAAAATATAATAGATTCTTATCTACAGCGAAAAAATATAAATATTGCCACATTATCAAGATTTCAAAATTTATGGGTAAGGAATATTTTTAAAAATTATAAGCTTTTTCTTGAACATAAAGGAATAATTCATTTTTTTGATAAGTATAAAAACGTGCCGGTTCTTATTATCTCTGCCGGTCCTTCATTGGGTGAGAATATAGAATTAATAAAGAAAAATCAGAATAAGTTTATAATTATAAGCGTGGATAGTTGTTTTCAGACTTTAATAAAAAATGATATAATACCTGATTTTGTAATTACAGTTGATCCTCAGTATATTAATTACAAATATTTTGAATATAATAAAAACTTTACTCCTATACTTGTCTCAGAACCATCAACATTTCCATTAATACTGCAAAATTACCAAGGTGAAATTTTATTTTTTTCATCTGTTTTCCCATTTGTTAAATGGCTGGAGAATTTTACAGAGAAAAAAGGTGAAATAGATATGGGTGGGTCTGTTTCAACTACTGCTTTTGATTTTGGAAATAAGATAGGTGGAAATCCATTAATTCTCATTGGTCAGGATTTGGCTTTTATTAAAGAAAAGACCCATACAAAAGGCTCTTATGTTGAAAAATATTGGACTATAAGATATTCAAAGTTTAATACTATACTAAATGGTATTCATAGATATGTTCATAATAATTTGTTTATAAAAATAAAATCAAATAATGGCACAATGGTGAATACAGATAGACGTCTTATGATTTTTCTTGCCTGGTTTGAAAATAAAATAAAAAGCTTGCCCCAGGATATAGAAGTAATTAATACCTCTATTGATGGAGCAAAAATTGAAGGCATGAAGGTGGAACGTTTTGAAAAGATTTTGAATAAGTTTTCTTTCCCTGATATCCAAGATATAAAAAATCAATTAAAAAGATTTGACTCTAAAATTGAAAAGAAAAAACTTACAGAAAGATTGAAGAATTTTTCAGAAAAAGCTAGAATTGTAAAAGAAAGAATTTATCAGCTACTGCCATCTATCCAGAAAGCAATTGAACAATCAGAAGAATTATACGATTGTATAAAGAAACAGCGCAAAGAAAAAATAGATGGTATTTTGAAGTCTCTTGATAAAATTGATAAAGATATTAATAATCATTCTGATGTAACAAAATTTTTAAGCCTTTTAATTCAGGACCGAATACATACAATAATTGAAGAATACGAAGATTATC
>CAZSCZ010000003.1:22491-37095 GCA_964605455.1 uncultured Spirochaetia bacterium | reverse complement strand
GCGCCTGTAAAATTTCCTGTCCCATCATTTATGTATTTGTCAAGCCTGTAACCGATGCCGGATCTATGACCCGTAACAATCAAATCCAAATCGCCATCACCATCAATATCCCCAAGCGCTATGGAACTCCAACAAACCCCTGTGCCAAAAGATGTGCCTGAAAAATTACCAGCACCATCATTTATGTATTTGTCAAGCCTGTCGCCACTACCACTATTCAATCCTGTAACAATCAAATCCAAATCGCCATCACCGTCTATATCCCCAAGCGCTATGGAACTATACTCAACCCCTGTGCCAAAGGATGTGCCTGTAAAATTACCAGTACCATCATTTATGTATTTGTCAAGCCTACGAATACTATTGTTATCCTCACCTGTGACAATCAAATCCAAATCCCCATCACCGTCTATATCTCCAAGTGCTATGGAACTATCCCGAATTCCTATGCCCCAATTTGTAATTGGTCCTATAAAAGTTCCATCACCATTATTTATGTATTTGTCAAGCCTCCGCTTAGATCCATCTGAGCCTGCAACAATCAAATCTAAATCCCCATCACAGTCAATATCCCCAAGCGCTATGGAACTAATGGCACCAACCCCTGTGCCAAATGGTGTGCCTGTAAAAGTTCCATCACCATTATTTATGTATTTATCAAGCCTGAGATGACTGCCTGTTACAATCAAATCTAAATTACCGTCATTATCAATATCCCCAAATGCTATGGAACCCCAACCAACCCCTGTGCCAAAAGGTGTTGGTCCTGAAAAATTTGCAGATGCACTGTTAAATATTAGAACATTGCTGAAAAACCAAAATATTATCAGAATTATACATCTTTTCACTTTTTAATCCACCTTCTTTTCTTCCTCGTAAAATTGTGCAGAAATTATAATCTAATACATATAAACAATTAAAACATTTCCATTTCAATTTTCAATTTTTAATCTTTAATCTTCAATTTTTAATTCTCTATATAATATATTATACCCAATTTTTCAAAAAAAATCAATTTTTTTAGGATATTTTAACTTAACAATTAAGTTTAATAAAATTTTTTCATTTTAAACTTGACATAAAAATTTTTTTCATTAAATTATAAGTCTAAAAATTTTATTATATGGAATAACTATGGATAAAAGTTACAGAGGACACAGAGAATGAAAGATTTGAACAAACTTTTGAAAACGATAATAAATTCTCTGTGAACTCTGTTTTTTTATAGCAAAATTTAGTGTAGGAGGTAATTATGGCAAGAAGTGCAAGTTTTGGAACATATTTTTTTATAGGTTTTATTGGAATGCTCATAGGTTCTATTGTGGGTAAAGCTTTGGCTGATATACTTCAAAGTCCTGTTATAAGTAATATTATATATCTAAACGGATTAGCATTTAAGGTATATGTATATATCTGGTATAAATTTACACTTAATGCTGTTGCTATAATTGGAATTTTTTTGGCAATATATATTTATAGAAGAATTTAAATGTTAAATATAAAATCTATTTTGTAATTTTTTTATTTTTTAATACTAATGTAAAGGTAATAAAAGGATATAATATGCATTTAGTCTACAAATTTTTTACAAAATTTTGTAGGATTAAATTAATTTTTAATTTAGGAGGTAAGAAAAATTGGGAAAAGTATCAATGAAAGATTTACTTGAAGCAGGAGTTCATTTTGGGCATCAAACGAAGCGTAGCAATCCTAAAATGAAGCCATATATATTTACAAAGAGAAAAGGTATTCACATAATTGATTTGCAGAAGACAGTTGAATTAGCAAAGAAAGCGTATGAATTTGCTAAGGATGTTGCATCAAAAGGTGGGAAGATACTTTTTGTTGGCACCAAAAAGCAGGCGCGAGCTACAATTGAAGAGGCGGCTTTAAAATGTGGTATGCCCTATGTTAATTTAAGATGGCTTGGTGGTTTGCTTACGAATTTTGTTACAATAAGAGGTAGTATAGATAGATTGAAAAAAATTGAAGAGATACTTGAAAAACCTTCTGAATCAGGATTAACTAAAAAAGAATTACTCCAACTTCAACGAAAGAGAGAAAAGTTAAATGAGCTTTTTAAAGGCATAAAAGAAATGATAAAACTTCCTGATGCATTATTTATTATTGATACTAAAAAAGAAGAGATTGCAGTAAGAGAAGCAATAAAGCTTAAGATTCCTGTGATAGGGATTGTAGATACAAATGGTGATCCGAGTATTATTGATTATCCTATACCTGGGAATGATGATGCAATAAGAGCAATTTCGCTTTTTGCGAATTTGATTGCTGATGCTATTATAGAAGGAAAAGAACAGATAGCTATGGAAAAAGAAGGTGCAGAATCTGAATCTGAGGTGGCACAAGAACAACAAGAAGAAACTTCAGACAAAAAGGCTGAAGATGAGAGGATTACTGAAAAATATGCAGAATATGATTATGATGATATTGAGGATCCAAATAGATTAGCAGGAATAAAAGAAATAAAACCAATTGAGGAACCAGTTACAAACACATAGTTGTTTCCCTTTTATAATAGAAAATAGGGAGTGTTCGTTAATTTAAGAGGCAAGAGACACAAAATTTTGCCCCCCACTCACATCCTGTGAGTGTGGGGTAAAATAAGTAAAATTTTAAGTTCTTTGAAAGTAGATAAATTCAAAGTGCGTACTTCATAATTTTAGGTGTGTTGTAAGTTATAATTTCCGAATACTCTATAAATATAAATATATGAGGAGGTAAAAATGGAGATTACCGCAAAAATGGTAAAAGAGCTAAGAGATAAAACTGGTGCAGGAATGATGGAATGTAAAAAAGCACTTGTTGAGACAGGTGGTGATTTGGAATCTGCTATAAAATATTTGAGGGAAAAAGGTATTGCTAAAGCTGCTTTAAAAGCTGATAGAGAAACAAAAGAAGGTATAATAGCCTCTTATGTGCATGCAGGTAATAAAATTGGAGTGCTTTTAGAACTTAATTGTGAAACTGATTTTGTTGCGCGAACTGATGAATTTAAATCTTTAGGCAAAGACCTTTGTATGCAGATTGCTGCTTCAAATCCAAAATATATTTCAAGAGATGATGTGCCTGAAGATGTGATAAATTCTGAAAAAGAAATATATAAAGCTCAAGCTAAACAAGAAGGTAAACCTGAGCATATACTTGAAAAAATTGCTGAAGGAAAACTTAATAAGTTCTTTAGCGAAGTTTGTCTGCTTGAGCAACCATTTATTAAAGATACTGACAAAAGTGTGGAAGATGTGATTAAACTTGCTATTTCCAAATTTGGCGAGAATATAACTATTGGAAAATTTATAAGATTTGAGGTTGGAGTAAAATAAATATTGTGAGGACAACACCAAAATATAAAAAAATTCTTATCAAGTTAAGTGGTGAGTTTCTTGGTGATAAGGATGGAAAAGGAATAAATATATCATCTGTTGCACAAATTACCAAAGAGATAAAAAATTTACTTAAATATAAAATAGAAATTTCTATTGTAGTTGGAGCAGGAAATATTTTTAGAGGCGATACTATTCGGCAAAAAGAAACATTTAAAACTTTTGCTTTTTCCAGAGTGAATGCAGATAAAGCAGGTATGCTTGGCACAATAATAAATGGTATTTTACTTTCGGATTTTATGAATAAAAATAGAATTAAAGCAAAAGTTTTATCAACAATTTTCATTGATTGTGTTGAGTTTTTTGATGCAGAAAAAGTAAAGAAATATCTTCAGAACGGATATATCGTAATTTTTACAGGTGGGACTTCTAATCCTTATGTATCAACCGATACCGCTTCTGTAATTAAAGCATTGGAAGTTGAAGCTGATGTGCTTTTGAAAGCTACAAAAGTTGATGGTGTATTTGATAAAGACCCCCAAAAATTTTCTGATGCTAAAATGTTTACTGAATTAACATTTGTTGAGGCAATTGAAAAGAAATTAAGGGTAATGGACCTTACAGCATTTTCACTCGCAATGGAAAATGATTTGCCAATTATTGTGTTTAATTTTTTTAAAAGAGGTAACCTTGAGAAGATTATTCAAGGTAAAAAAGTAGGCACCTTAATAAAAGGGGGTAAATTATGATAGAAGATGTATATAAGAGATCAAAAGAAAAAATGGAGAAATCTATTCATTTTTTGGTTGAAGAATTAAAAGGAATTCGTTCAGGAAGAGCTCATTCATCTCTGGTAGAGAATATCTATATTGAATATTATGGAAGTAAGGTTCCTTTAAAACAGATTGCATCAATAAGTGTTCCTGAGAGTCGGTTAATTGTAATTCAACCTTGGGATAAGAATGCATTACAGGAGATTGAAAAAGCACTGCTTTCTTCTGAGATAGGTGTTACACCTTCAAATGATGGAAAAGTAATTCGTCTCGCTTTGCCACAGCTAAGTGAAGAGCAGCGACAGAATCTTGCTAAAGTTGTTCATAAAAAAGGTGAAGAATGTAAAGTTGCTATTAGAAATATTCGCCGTGAAGCAAATCATGAAATTGAGAAAATTAAAAATGAAGGACATATCAGTGCAGATGAGGTTGAAAAAGCTCATAAAGAAATTCAAAAGTTTACAGATGAATATGTTAAAAAAATAGATGAAATAGTTGATAGAAAAGTTGATGAAATTATGGAAGTATAAATAATAAAGGAGGTTTTCTGCATAATTGAATCTTTTGAAACGAATATTTATTGCGTTAATTTGTATACCTATAATATTATATTTTGTTTTAAATACATATTATTATGCACTATTATTTTCTTTATTTTTACTTGCGGTTAGCATTGTAGGGTCATTTGAATTCTATAATATTCTTAAAACTAAAAAGATTATAATTAATAAAAATTTTATCCTTTTTGCAAATATTTTTATTTTCCTTTGCTTTTATATAAGTGCCTTTAATTCTTCTCTTATATTTCTTCCTTATTTTTCTTTTATATTTGTAAACTTTATATTCTTTATTTCCCAAATTTTATTAAAAGAATTTGATAATGTAATTGCATTGTCATCTTCTTTTATTCTTTTAACATTTTACCTCCCTTTCCTTTTAGGACATATGATTCTTTTAAAATCCCTTTGCTATGGTAATTATTTTTTATTTCTTATTATAACAATGATATGGACTAATGATTCATTTGCATATTTTTGTGGAATGCTTTTTGGAAGAAAGAAATGGAATATAAAAGCTTCACCAAATAAAACTTATGCAGGAGTTATAGGTGGAATTCTCTTTTCTATATTGGCAGTTTTTTTTGTAAATCACATTTTTCAGCTTGATTTAAAATTTAAAATCTGGTTTTTTGAATATAAATTTTCTTCTTCTTTTATATTCAATACAGTATGGAGTATAATTATTGGTGTAGTTTTTGGAGTAATTGGCATAGTTTCTGATTTAATAGAGTCAATCTTTAAAAGATGTGCTAAGATAAAAGATTCAGACAGGCTTTTACCCGGTCATGGTGGTGTGCTTGATGTATTTGATAGTTCCATATTTACATCTGCACTTTTTTATTATTTTATTCTTCTACTTAAATATTTTAAAGTAATATCTTAAAGGAGAGAATTATTTGAAAAAAATAGTAATTCTTGGGTCAACAGGTTCAATTGGTAAAAATACACTTGAAGTTATTCGTGCGTTTAGAGATAAGTTTAAAGTAATTGCTCTTACTGCAAAACAGAATATAAAAATTTTGGAAAACCAGATAAAAGAATTTCAACCAAAATATGTTGCTGTTTTAAATTCAGATGCTGCAGCAAAGTTAAAGAAAAAAATAAAAAATATTGAAGTTTTTGTAGGTGAAGATGGGATAAAGTATTTATTAAAACTTAAAAATATAGATTTAATAGTTAATGCAATTATGGGTTCAGCAGGCTTGAGATATACTTATGAAGCAATAAAAACAGGCAAAATAATCGCACTGGCAAATAAAGAGTCATTGGTAATGGCTGGAAAAATTGTGATGAAAAGCGCTAAAAAGTATAAGTCATCTATAGTCCCTATTGATAGTGAACATAGTGCGTTATTTCATCTTTTGCATAATAAAAAGCCAAAAGAGATAGAAAAAATAATTCTAACTGCATCAGGTGGTCCTTTTTTCCGCTGGAAAACAATTGACCTGAAAAATGTAACTCCGTGGGAGGCTCTCAAACACCCTGTATGGCGAATGGGTAGTAAAATAACTGTTGATTCTGCAACAATGCTTAATAAAGGATTTGAAATAATTGAAGCACATCATTTGTTTAATATTGATTATGATAAGATTGATGTAATAATACATCCACAGAGTATTATTCATTCTATGGTCCAGATAATTGATGGTGAAATATATGCTCAGCTTTCTCCACCTGATATGAAATTTCCAATTATTAATGCATTATCATTTCCCGAAAAATTAAAAAATCCATTTAAAAGACTTTCACTGGAAAAAATAAAAAAGCTTTCATTTGAAAAACCAGATTATAACAAATTTCCATTGTTAAAGTATTCCTACGAGATAGGGAAACGCGGTGGAAATTTACCAGCTGCACTTACTGTTGCAGATGAAATTGCTGTAAATCTGTTCTTGCAAAGAAAAATTAAATTTAATCAAATTTTTAAATTAATAAAAAATATTGTTGAATCTGTAAAATTTATTAAAAATCCTGATATAGAAGATATATTTAACACTGAAAACTATATTTTAGAAAAATTTAATATGTGATATTCTATTTTTTTATCACTATAAGAAAGGAATAGAGATGGAAACAGTATTACAAAACATAATAATAATTATTTATGGGCTTTTTGGATTGGGAATAATTATTCTTGTCCATGAGTTTGGCCATTTTATTATGGCAAAAAAATTTGGTGTAAGAGTAGAAGTATTTTCTATAGGATTTGGGAGAGGGGTGCTGAAATTTAGGAAAGGTGATACTGTGTATCAAATAGGTTATATCCCGATGGGAGGATATTGTAAACTTGCAGGAGAAGAACCTGTTAAATTTCGCCCCCCTGCACAATATGAATTTTATTCTAAATCGTCTTTACAAAGGCTTGGAATAGTATTTGCTGGACCATTTATGAATTATCTCCTTGGGATAATTCTTTTTGCTATACTCTTTTTTATTGGAGTTACACATCATACTTATGAAAATAAAATTATTGTATTAGATAAGATTTTTATTAATGGTAAAGAAGTTGCATCACCAGCTAAAATGGCTGGATTAAAAGATAATGATATACTCCTTAAAATTGATGGGAAAAATGTGAGAAATTGGTATCAAATCCGGCAGGAAATAATTACCGCTGGTGATAATAATTTTAAAGAAATTACTGTAAAACGAAAAAATAAAATTCTGAAATTTAAAATAAAACCTATAGTTATGCCTGAGACCGGTGGCTCTGTTATTGGTATAATTCCATGGGTAAGTAATGAAATAGAATTAGTAGCAACAAATACACCAGCATTTAAAGCTGGACTTAAACCCGGTGATAAAATTATTCAGATTAACAATAAAAGAATATCAAACTTTAAAGATGCTAAACTAATAATTGCTCAAAATCCAGATAAATATATTAAAATCAAAGTTTTAAGAAATAGAAAAATATTAAATTTCCGTATAAAACCTAAAAATATTAATGGTGGAGGAGTTCTTGGGGTGGTTTTTAAAAGTAAAAATGTTGAATATATAAATAAATCAAAAAATATATTTAAAGGAATTTATAATGGGTTCTTCCGTGCAAATAGAGTAATAAAAGATGTTTTATATAGCCTTAGAGTAATATTTACAGGAAGAGTAATAAAACGCAAAGCTGTAAGTGGCCCAGTCAAGATTGTTTATGCAACAGGTGAGGCTGCAAAAAAAGGTGGAATTGCTTATTTCTTTTATATCATTGGTTTTGTAAGTATAGCTGTTGCTTTTTTTAATCTTTTGCCAATTCCAGCTGTAGATGGGTCATATATTCTTATATTTCTTATAGAATTTATTATTAGACGCCAAATAAGTTATAAAGTAATTAAAATACTACAAAAAGTTGGACTTGTGTTAATTGCTATTTTAGCTGTAATAATAATTATTAATGATATAAGAAGTTTTGTAGAGCCTAAATCAATCCCCAAAAATCCTTTTATACCTATTATGTCTTAATTGATTATGGAAAAGTAGCATCTACTTATTATAGTAATCATTCTGTAAAAAAATGATGATATAACAATCTTCTTTATTGCTATAGAAATTCAGCAATAAAGATTGAACTGTCAAAATTTTGATTGTAGGGGCTGATAAACTTGTTTCTGAGTTATTCACGAAACAGGCTCCTACAATTTCTCTGCTTGGTTAACAGGTTATCATAATTTATGCCTAAAATTAACTGTTCATTCCTCAGTGCTGATAAAAATTTGATGATTTAAAAAAAATGTGTTATATTATTTTATATATGAAAGAAAAATTTTTTGTAATAATAAAAAATTTAATAACTGAAATGTGGGTTGGAAAAAAAGTTTGTATAATAATATTTTTTATTTACTTTATAAATACTTTTCTTTATCCCTCAACAGCTTCTTTTATGGATATTAATTGTTCTCCAGAAATAATTAGTAAAGGTAATGCAGGAATTGCATATCCAAAAGGAATAGAGAATTTTCAATTAAATCCAGCATGTTGTATAAATTTTAATGAAAGGAATAATATAGATATATTTTTTGCACATAAAAATTATATCTTAGATACTAAATTAGATTATCTAGCTTTATCAATTCTGTTTCCAAAATATTATGCTTTAGCTATAAGTAGTAAAATATTTTATGATGTAAGCGAAGGAGAACGGATAACAACAAAAGATGGAGCATATACAGGTGAGAGATTTAAAATACCATTTAATTTATGTATAACTTTTGGAATTGCAAAAGTAAATAAAGAATGGAACTTATATACTGGCGGAAGATTGAAAATAATATATCAAAAATTTAAAGAATATACATCTTCTGGGTATGCAATAGATGCAGGTATTATAGCAAAATTATTTGATATTAATGGGGTGTTGTTAGGGCTTGCTATTAAAAATTTTGGTGCAAGCAGTGGATATATTGAAGAAAGTGATTTATATCCATTAAGAATAAATGCAGGATTTTATTACAATTTTATACACTTAAAGAAGTTAAGAAATAAATTAATACTTGTAATTGATATAGATATAAATTGTGCAGATAATGTAAAAAAGATAAAGAGTGGGATTGGCTATAAGATATTAAAATGGATAGAGATAAGTTGTGGATATGATTATGAAATAGGGAGAAAAGATATAATAGATGGACTAAAAGCTGGAATAGTGGTAGAGAGAGGAAGATATAGAATAGGGTATGGAATAGAATATTTAGGAGATATAGGGTATTTACATAGTGTTGGAATAAAAGTAAGGTTATATAAAAGTAATAAAAGGTAAAAAAAGATGATGTATATTTTACTGTTACTATTATGCATATCACAGATTGATGCAGGAGTGATAACACCAGCTCCACAACAATTAATAGAAAGAGATTATTTTGTAAAGATTGGAAATGATTGGAATATAGTTGTTGATAAAAGTGCTGAAACATATCTACAGATAGCGGAGATTTTAAGAGATAGGATATATACGAATCATAATATTAATTTATCAATAAAAGATATTACAGAGATAGGAGAAGAGAAGCAAATAATAGTAGGGAATCCATTAAAAAGAGACGAGATCGCAAAGTTCTCAGCGGCTCGGGGCATAGATATAGATGAAGATTTTAATAAAGAAGGATATGTAATGGATGTGGGAGCAAAGAATATAATCATTGTAGGCAGTGCCCCAGCAGGTTTATTTTATGGTTGCATAAGTTTAGTGCAGGTAATGACAGACAGAGGAAATGGAATAGAGGTTCAAGGTGTTAGAGTTATTGACTATCCTGATATAAAGATGAGAGGAGTCCATTTTTGCGGGGTTGATTTTAATGAGATATATAGCCAAATAAATGAATTAATAAATTTAAAGATAAATACGGTTATATTTGAAGGATATGGATTTTATACATTAGAAAGTAATTCTTGGTATAGTGGAAAAATATGGAAGGAATTATATACAGAATTATTTGATTATTGTAGAAAATATTATATTGAACCTATTCCGCAGCTTCAAAGTTTTGGTAAGGCTGGAGAAATATTAAAGAAAGATTGTTTATGTGTTGAAGGATTTTATGTAAAAGATGAGCCATTTAAATTTACAAATAATATAGCAAAGCCAATAAATCCAATAGATATAAATATATCAAATTCTGGATTTGAAGATGGAACTACAGGCTGGAGTTTTGGTAGTGAATGGTCAATAGATAACACAATTTTTCACAGTGGCTCTGCATCTGCAAAAATGGAACTACTATCAGCGCCACCCTGGCCAAATAGTAGCTCATATCTTACATCTTCTACTCTAAATATTATTTCTAATTCTATATATAGTTTGTCATTTTGGGGTAAAGGGCAAGGTGTGACTATGGTAGTATATAAAACCCCTCAAGTTACAGCAGTATTACTTGATTCGTCAGATAATGTAATAGATACATATAGCATAATGTTTCCAGAAGGTAATTCTGATTGGAAAAAGTATTCACTACCAATTGTTGCAAGGTCAAATGGAAAAAAAATATATATATATTCCAGAGCACAAGGGAGCTATGGAACAATTTGGTTAGATGATTTTGAACTAAAAAGAATGAATGGATTTTTGAAAAATGTTATTCGCCCACCAGCTGATACTGATATTAAAGTTACAAGTCTTGATAAAAGTGCAACATATTTGGAAAGTGTAGATTATAATGTAATAGATGGAGAGTTTAGTTACCCTTATTCAATTGATAATACATCAAGTACTTTAAAAAGAGTGGAAGGAGGGGGGATTACAAATAATGAAATAGTTTTAGTTAGTTATGATTATGCCCAATATGTTTCAGACGCAATACCATATTGTTCATCAGAACCACGAACATATAATATTATATTTGAAGGGATAGAAAAGGTAATAGATTATTTAGAGCCTAATTATATCCATATAGGGCATGATGAGATTAGAGGGCTAAATAGAGATTCAAGAGATATAAAAAGAGGCATAGAGAATTATAAGTTATTAGCAGATGATATAAATAAATTGAATAATATGATAAAATCTAAAGATAAAAGTATAAAGATGATGATGTGGGATGATATGGTTAATCTATGGCACAATGGTGGGGATGAGAATTATCAAGTAAGATATGGCGGAGCAAGTGGAAGGACAGCAGATGCAATAGATATTATATCCAAAGATATTATTATGAATTGCTGGTGGTATGATGAAAATGACTGGTTAAATAAGATGGCGAATAGTCCAGATTATTTTAAAAGCAAAGGATTTAAATGGCTTGCAGTTGCTTGGAAAGATACTAACAATATAAATAATTGGATAGAAATAGTTCAGCAACATAGAGATAATTGTCTTGGAATAGTTAGCTGCACTTGGAATGGTTGGGATGATGCCTTAAATGGTGTAAAATATCTTGCTAAAAAATCTTGGTGTGCGAGCCCTACTGTCGTAGAAAATTGTGCCTATTATTGCAAAGATATAACATTCTCTATTCCTGTTGCTGACAAAAATTTAAAATTTTTTGTGCCAGCATATACTTTTAATGAGGATTATGAAATAAAAATAACAGAAATGAATACAAATTGCTCTTTGATAAGAGAAGCAAATAAAAAAACTCGCAATATTTCGTTCTATATAAAAGTAGGCAAAGCACCTGTATATGATATAAAGATATATTCAATAAAGACAGGAGAAGATATATCAAAAGAATTGAACAAGAAAATAATGATAGAAATACCATATAATATGGCAGATTATAGTGAATATCCTTATTATACAGAAGATGATTTAAGAGGCATAAGACTAAATGAATCTAATGTAAAATGGGAGAAGGTAGATGATGGCATAAATTATGTTGATAGAGCTGAGAAGGTTGTAAAATTTGAAGTAAGAAGTATGTCAATATATGTGGCAGGGGTAGTGATAGGAGAAGAGAGATTGGACAAAAATAAGATAGTAGTATTTCCAAATCCTTGGTATAAAGGGGTATCAGGGGAAGAGAAAATATATTTTGTAAATCTTACAGAAGGGACGAAAATTTACATATACAATGAAGCGGGCGAGGAGATAGAAGTAATAGAGAGCACATGTGGCACAGGAGAGTGGAACATAAGTGGTATAGGAAGTGGGCTATATTTTTACAAATTGAAAGATAAAAAAGATGTGGTAATAGGCAAAATAGTAATAATAAAGTAGTAGTATGAATTGCAAAAAGATTTGTAATAAAATCAAATATGGTAGCTTTATCACTTCTTTATGCAGGTTTTTTGCTTTTTTTATACACCCTGTCCCGATGTATTACAAATAGCATACATTATAGTGCAATATCCATCATTGGTATAAGTGCAAGATATTGTTCACTCATTCCTTTCTTATTCCTGTATTTAAATTTAGCCAAACAATTGAGAGTAATATAAAAATAATAAAGAAAAGCAGAGGGACGGTGCACAACTTTATTAATTTTTTGTCCCCTAACGAGGTGATTGAACACTCTTGATGATTTATTCGTAATATTTCAGTTTTTTTTAAAAAAACAAAAAACTATTATTTCTTTGCGGGTTTTAAGTATAGAACAGGCATACCTGTTTCATACAAACTATATTTCAACATAATTAAAGTCCTGTTTCTACATCTTTTTAGAAAATCTGAATTGTTACATTAATTCAAGATGTCTGTCGCTGGGCCAGCGATTGGTTAAGTTAATAAAGTTGTGCACCGTCCCTCTATATTTTTTTATTTTTATTTATTTCTTTTATAATATCGGGAAGGATAGAGAGTGCAGCTTCAATTCTTTTAGCTCGCATTATTGGTTTGGCAGGGATACCGAAAACCATTTTTTCTTCTGATTTAACTCTTCTGGATGTAACACCTGTTTTTGCACCAACTATTACATTATCTTCAATTATAGCATGGTCAGCTATTCCAACTTGTCCAGCGAGCAGACAGTTTTTTCCAATAATTGTGCTACCAGATATTCCTGTTTGTGAAGCTATAACTGTGTCGTTACCTATTTCTACATTATGTGCTATTTGGACAAGATTATCTATCTTTACTCCTTTCTTAACAACTGTAGAACCTATTGTTGCTCTGTCAATTGTAGTGTTAGCACCTATTTCAACATCATCTTCTATAATAACATTTCCTATCTGTGGAATTTTTAGATTTTTACCTTTACGCTGAGCATACCCAAATCCATCACTACCTACTACCACACCGCTATGAATTATTACATTATTTCCTATACTTGTCCCATCGTATATTGTAACATTTGGATAAATTATAGTATTATCACCAATTGAGACAGATTCACCAATATATACATTTGGATAAATTATACAATTGGTTCCAATTCTGGTATTCGCCCGAATTACAACAAATTCCATAATCTTTGTATGCTTACCAATTTTTACTGAATGGTCAATCTGAGCTGTAGAATGAATTTCTTTTGTAGGGACAAATTGAGGTTTTTCAAAAAACTTTAATAATTTTATAAGAGCAACTTCTATATCCGCAGGATAAAGCAATATTTTATTTTCAATTGAAAATTCTTTCTTTGTTACAACAACTTTTGCTTTTGAATTTAAAACTTTTTCAATAAATTTTTTATTTGCAAGATATACAACATCATTTTCACTCGCAGATTCAGGCTCTGCTATATCTGTAATTAAAAAATCTTTATCTCCTCTTATCTCTGCTTCAAGGTATTCTGCAAGTTTACCAGATGTTATTTCAACTTTTTTATGCATTTTATTATTTTTTATATTTTACTTTTAATTCCTCAAGGACCTCATCTGTAATATCAAAGTCCTTATCAACATATAAAATATAAGTGGATTTATCAAGTATAATATTATATCCATACTTAATACTAACAGCTTTTATGACATCCTTTATATCCTCTATTAATGGCTCAAGCAATTTTTCTTCTTCTGCTGCAAGTTTTTCATTTGATTCATCAATAAACTTTCGTAATTCCATCAATTTCCTTTGGATTTCCAGCTCTTTGGCTTCACGCTGGGAATCACTCATATCTTCATAATTATTTGAATATTCAGTTTGTAATTCCTTTATTTCTTTTTCCTTTTCTTTTTTCTTTTTTTCCATCTCGTCTCTTAATTTTTTTAAGTGCTGTTCTGCAAGTTTTTTGCCAGGAGATTTTTCAAATACCTTTTGTAAGTCAACACAACCTACTTTTATAAGTCTTTCAGCTTTCCTTGCATATACTAAATTTACTAAAAAGAAAGTTAAAATTAATATTATAATTATTTTTACATTTCTCATTATATGTCCTCCTCCAATCTTTCCTTAACTTAATATGTAATTTATTGTTTTATTTTATAGTGTCAACAATAAAAGTGAGTGTGTTTAAAAAGTCATCAATCATTTTACCATTCTCGTTCTCACACCCCCCACTTACAGGATGTAAGTGGGGGCTACGAAAACCGAAAATGATTGATGATTTTTCTTTAATCATTAAATTTTTT
>CAZSCZ010000003.1:0-22391 GCA_964605455.1 uncultured Spirochaetia bacterium | reverse complement strand
GGGGCTACGAAAACCGAAAATGATTGATGATTTTTCTTTAATCATTAAATTTTTTAAATAGACTCACAATAAAGTAATGAAGTTAAAGATACATTTGCAGGGCATCTTATTTATTTTTGTTTTTTGAATAAAAGTAAATTAAATAATCGGTGAAATATACATTTCTTTTTATTTTTTTTCATAGTTTGGTAAAATTTTATAAGATGTTGATTATATTCAAATCTTTTTTGTGGGTCAGATAAAATTTTATATGCGCGTATAATTTCCTGAAGTATTTCTGTATTTGTATTTTTATTGATATCAGGATGATACATCAATATTTTTTTTCTATATGCTTTGAATATTTCATCATTTGAAGCTGTATAATCTATTTCAAGAAGGTGATAATAATCTTTTATCATATCACTCATACTTATCGGCATAACGGAAATAAAATTTAATACCTCATCATTGCTATAAAATGAATAATCTTAACTCCAACTTAATAAAGCAATTTCCTTATATTTCCAGAAAGCTTCAAGAAATAATTTGCTGAATATAGAATTATTAAGAATATGTATTATAAATTTAATATTAATTTGATATAATATAAAAATAAAAAAGCTTGTAAAAATTACACCCTTTAAAAATCCCAGTATTAATCCTAATAATCTGTCAATAGTTGAAAGACTTGTTTCTTCAAGAAAATCAAACATACCTTCACGAATAAGCTTGAAAAAGAGATAAACAACAGTAAAGATAATTCCCGCAGCAATTATGCGTAATACAAATAAATTTTCGGTAAAAAATGTTATATAGGGCACAAGTAATGGAGAGAAAATATAAGCTGCAATAGAACTTATAATAAGAGAGAGGAGAGATAAAATCTCTTCAAAAAATCCAATACGATAAGAATTAAACATAAATAAGATGATAATAATTATTATTCCTATATCTGGCACACTCATCTTGATTTAAATATCGTAATTTTAAAAAAATATTTAATAATGGTATCAAGTAGGGACGGTGCCAAACTTTATTAAATACTCTTATTTTTTTCTTGACAATATCTTTTTATTGGGTATAATATATTATTAGAACTCATTGAGGGAAAAATTTATGAGATATAAAATCTATGCAAACGATGAAACAAAGCATTTAACATATTTTTTTCTTATTTAAAATTAAATAAAATATGGACAACCAATATAAATTAATATTTTTACCGTCCACATACAAACGATTGTATTTAATGGGACTAAGCTTTCTCATTTTTATAGTATCTTTTTTTGCTTTTACCTGCCAAATTGAAGGTGCTACTTATTATGTTAAAACAAACGGCAACGATAGCAATTCGGGCCTAAGCTGGGCAAATGCCTGGAAAACAATACAAAAGGCTGCAGATACAATAACAGATTTTGATGTTGTTTATATAAGCAATGGCATATATTCCGAGGAAATTCAAGTTACTAATAAAAACAATGTTCAATTCATTGGTTATGGCAGTAATGTTATGATAACCGGTAAAGGAATAAATCAATACGGATTTCGATTAGTAAACTGCACAAATACCAGAATAGTAAATTTTGAATTATGCAGCAATATTTACTCTATGATATATTTAACAAATTCTAAAAGATGTGTTATTTCAAATTCTATTTTTCACGATAATAATCCGTGGTATGATAATGGAAGCGCAATTAAGCTTTTCAAAAGTTATAACTGTTCAATAAAAAATAATTTAATTTATAATATTGAAGGTCCGGAAGGCTGGACGCATAACTGTTTTGGTATTGCATTATACTATTCGGACAATAATTTAATTTTCAGTAATGAGATAAAAACATCTGGCAGCGGTTCTTATGCAGGCGGTCCTGATATTATTTTTCACGGAATATATTTAGTTAATAGTGATAACAATTATATACGATATAATCATATCCACGATATGGACCACTTTGGGATACATATAATTGTTGACCCAAATGGCCACCCATATACTGATAATAAAATACTTGACAACATCATACACGGTATGGAGAGAGCAATTGTAACAGAGAATAAGCCGCAGTTTACAAAAAAAGGTGCATTGGAGGGGCAAATAATAGGGAGAAACAAAATATTTAATACACGCATCGGCATAGTATGGATTAACAATACTTTCAATACTACACCCGACGGAGGAGGAGGTGAACTGTTTAAGAATAGTGTATCGTGGGGAAAGAATAGCGATAACGGAGCATATGCTATTAGGACAACTTGCTGGGCAAAAATATCGGCAAGATATAACACTGCGTATGGATATTACGATGGAATACGCTTTGGAAATAATGGGCATATTGCATACAATAATTTAACATATTCAAATTATAATAAAAATGTTTTAAATGCAGGTGATAACGGAGGCCCTTGGAACCAATATGTATACTATCACTGTGCAGAGAGCCCATCAAAAGTAGGTCCCAATATTATATATAGCACAGGGTCAATATATGCCAATCCATTGGTATTAAATAAAAGCAATACACGTCTAAAATGGAATTCGCCGGCTATAGGAGCAGCACAACCAAGTGGTGGGATAAGAGGATGTATAGGTGCACACACTTCATATGTAAGAGCCGCGGATCCAACAGCAGGGAACATTACAACTTATACGATGGTTTTTGTAACAAGTCCGTATGACGGAGCTATTCCGGGCAATGGTAAAATACAAATTCAATTCCCTGATGGATTCTCATTCAAATCTCCTTCGGTAATAAGTCATTCATTCAACGGCTCATTATCTATTTCAACATTCGGTTCAACCGCAATTTTTACAAGAGCAGGTGGAACAACTTTTCCAGCAAATACTCCATTTAGAATCGTTTTCTCTGGAGTGCAAAATCCAACTGTATCATCAAGTAATTATTTCTGCTATATAACAACTATGAGTAATAATAACAAAATCATTGAGAAAGAGGAATCAAATAATTTCAGAGTCACTTCACCGCCGTCCCCAATATTAAAAATACAAAAAGAAATCGCTAACATTTTATTAAACCAAATAGCATCAACTGCCATTCCGGGCGTAACAATTAAATATGTTATCATTTATTCAAACATCGGTTCATCCAATGTGTCAAATTCAATAATTTATGACAAAATAGATTCAAGTGTAACTTTTAAAACAGCTTATCTAGGAACAGCATCCGGCTGGACAAAAGAATATTCAACTAATCTTAATCCAGATCAATCATTTTCATCTCCGGACTACTCAACTTCACTGCCGTCCCAGAAAAGTAATATAAAATGGATCAGATGGAAAAAAGCATCCGTAAATCCAAGTGAAGACGGCTTAAGTTTATTTTATGAGGTGATAATAAAATAATATCCGACTGGTATATCAAAAAGAATATATATAATAATATTATTAAATAAGCAAATATAAATAAAAAATTAATTTTTCTGGTTTTACTTAATCATATACATAAATAATTTATTAGTAAAGGATTTGCAAATTTCTGTTAAATCTTTTTAAGTTTAATATTTTATTCTTTTTATTTTTTGTGTTGTAAAATTTTTTCAATAATAAGATAGAGTTCCTCCATCTCAAAAGGCTTTAAAATATAATCATTAATTCCGAGTTTAAAGAGATTAACAGCAGACTGGATACTCCCATATCCTGTAATTACAATAATAATAATTTCTTTATCAGTTTTACGAATTTCTTTTACAATTTCTTCGCCTTTTATATCAGGTAAATTTAAATCAACCAATACAATATTAGGTTTTTCCGATTTAAATTTTTTTAGTCCCTCCTTTCCTGTTTGTGCAGATATTACATAAAAATTTCTAATTTTAAAGAATTTTTTAACTGGATTTACAATTATTATGTCATCATCTATAACTAAAAGTTTATGTGTCATAAACAGATTATAATAAAAAAGTTTTAAATTGTCAATTTATTTGCGTGTGTGTTTAAAAAAATCAGGAGCCTTTATTTTACAATTGCAATTTTAAGTAGAGTTATAAATTAATTTTACAGTCCTATATAAAATATTATATGTCTTGACTTTCAAATTTAATTTATGTAATTATTTCTTTAATATGGCGCAAAGAAAAACAAAATTATGGGCAGGCAGGTTTTCTGAATCCACTTCCAAAATTTTAGAAGAGTTTACAGAGTCCATCTCATTTGATAAAAGGTTGGCTATATATGATATTAAAGCGAGTATTGCTCATACTTTGATGCTTAAAAAAGTAAAAATAATTACTAACCTGGAAACTGAAAAGATAATTAATGGTTTAAGTAAAATTTTGAGTTTAGTCAAAAGTGGTAAATTTAGATTTGATAAATACTATGAAGATGTTCATCTTAATATAGAGAATTATCTTATAAAACTTATAGGAAATGTTGGGAAAAAGCTTCATACAGCACGAAGTAGAAATGACCAGATAATAGTTGATATGATGCTATATTTGAAAGATGAAATAAAAGAGATTATAGAGCTTATAAATAAATTACAATCAACAATTGTTTCTATTGCTGAGAAAAGTTTAAATATAATAATTCCTGGTTACACGCATCTTAAGCAAGCACAACCTGTTTTGCTTTCCAGTTATTTGATGGCATATTTTTACAAATTTCAACGCGATAAAGAAAAATTTAAAAATAATCTTAAATCAGTAGATACACTACCTCTTGGTGTTGGAGCTGTTGCTGGAGTTAATTATCCGATTGATAGAAATTATGTTGCTAAGCTTTTGGGGTTTTCAAGAATTTCAGAGAATAGTATTGATACAGTATCACAACGCGATTATATCATAGAATTTATTTTCTGTTGCGCTATCACAGCTATGCATCTTTCAAGATTAGCAGAAGACCTGATTATATGGAATACAGATGAATTCGGGTTTATTGAAATAAATGATACCTTTGCAACAGGAAGCAGTATTATGCCAAACAAAAAAAATCCTGATGTTCTTGAGCTTATACGAGGGAAAACTGCAAAAATTTATGGGAACCTTATGAGTATTTTAACACTATTGAAAGCACTTCCTTTAAGCTATAACAGAGACCTACAGGAAGATAAAAAGATGCTGTTTGAAACAGCTGATTATATAAAGCCAATGTTAAACATAATGAGTGCAATATTGGATAATATAACCTTTAAAGAAAGTAAAATAAAAGAAAAAATGAAAGATGGATTTATACTTGCAGTTGATATAGCTGATTATCTTGTTAAGAGAGGTCTTCCATTTAGGAAAGCCCACAATATTGTAGGAAAGATTGTGAAGTATTGTATTGATAATAATAAATTATTGTTTGAATTGTCATTAAAGGAATTTAGAAAATTTTCAAAAGCATTTGGCAATGATATTCTTCAGATTCTGGATTATAAAAAATCAATAGAATCAAAAATATCAGATGGTGGCACATCAATTAAGCAGGTGAAAAAACAGATTTTGAATGCAAAGAAAGTATTACAATAACTCATTTTTAAGCTAAAATAAAGCGTGGAGAAAGATTGATATATTATATTAAAAAAGGTTGACAATTCATTAAAATTTTGTATTCTGTTATTTATAATGAAAGAGAGTATAGATAATTATTTATTACAGGCAATTGAACCTGAGGTAAAAAAAACACTGGAAAAATTAAAAAAAAGACAATCTTTAAAGCTGCAGGATATAATGGTTCTGCTTTTAAAGAGTCAGTTTAATCATATACAACATATTGATAAAGAGCAAACTTTATTAAAAAATGAATTTAAAAAGTTGCGAGAAGAATTTCAAGAATTGAGGAATGAGTTTGCTGGACATAAAGAGAATATTAATAATAAATTTACTTCATTTAAAGAAGATATAACATCACAATTTATTAATTTCAAAGAAGATATAACATCACAATTTGTTAATTTCAAAGAAGATATAACATCACAATTTGTTGATTTCAAAGAAGATATAACATCACAATTTGTTGATTTCAAAGAAGATATGACATCACAATTTATTAATTTCAAAAAAGATATAACATCTCAATTTGGTGATTTCAAAGAAGATATGACAAAAAAATTTCATCAATTAGAGATAAATATATATAAGTCTCATTCCAATTTAATAAAATGGGTTATAGGTATTCTTGTTGCGATTGGGCTACTGAGTAAGTTGATTGATAAATTTTTATAATACATATTTTCTTCATCAAGACAAAATAATATCCCTTTTATGGATTATTTTAAATATAAAAATAATGTTCTCTATGCTGAAGATGTAAATTTACTTAATGTTGTGAAAAAAGTTAAAACTCCTTTTTATGTTTACAGCGAAAAAACAATTTTAAGACATTTTAATCAAATAAAGGATGCTTTCAAAGAGATTGATTCTTTAATATGCTTTTCTGTTAAATCTAATTTCAATTTAAAAGTTTTAAAAATATTAAAAGAATCTGGAGCCGGATTTGATATAGTTTCAGGTGGTGAACTTTACTTGGTGCGAAAAGTAAAAGCATTACCAGGAAAAATTGTATTTGCTGGTGTTGGAAAAACTTATGAAGAAATTGATTATGCAATAAAGACAGGTATTTTTATGTTTAATTGTGAGTCGATTCCAGAGATACATTTAATTGATAAGCTTGCCAAAAAACATAATAAAAAAGTAAATATAGCCATAAGAATAAATCCTGATATAGTTCCAAAGACACATAAATATATAACCACAGGAAAGAAAGATACTAAATTTGGGATTTCTATTTATGAAATTAATAAAGTAATAAAAGAATTGAGAAAATGTTCAAATATAGATTTAATTGGGCTTCATTTTCATATAGGTTCACAGATTACGGAAACTACGCCTTATCTAAGAACATTGAAAAAAGTATTAAAGCTAATACCTCAATTTCGTAAAGCAGGTCATAATATTAAATATTTGAATATAGGTGGAGGATTAGGAATAATTTATAGAAACGAGAAACCACCATTACCATATAAACTTGCGAATGAAATTATTCCTCATATTAAAAGAGAGAATTTAAAATTAATAATGGAACCGGGCAGATATATTATAGGGAATGCAGGAATTCTTATTACAAAGGTATTATATATAAAAAAAAGTTTGAACAAAAGATTTGTAATAGTAGATGCAGGTATGAACACATTAATACGGCCTACGCTTTATACAGCGTATCATCAAATTTTACCATTAATTAAGCGAGATAAAACATTTAGAGTAGATATTGTTGGTCCTATATGTGAGACTGGGGATTATTTTGCAAAAGAGAGAACAATACATAAAGTTGCGGAAGGAGATTTTATAGCAATAAAGAGTGCAGGTGCTTATGGAATGGTTATGGCATCAAGATACAATGCCAGACCGTTGCCAGCAGAAGTAATTGTTTCTGGGAAGAAATTTTTTATTGCCAGAAAAGCAGAAACATACAGAAACTTGCTTTGAATTTGAATATGCTATTGCTTTTTGCCCAAGGGTAATAAATAAAGGACTTTTTTATCTTTTATATTTAATACTTTTTCCATTTTTTTATCATTAAAAGCTCCTACTGCTACTGTCCCAATTCCAAGTGCTTCTGCTTGTAAATATACATTTTCAGCAGAATGTCCAATATCCATATGGGAATATCGTATAACACCTCTTTCACCATATCGTTGCCTAATTTTATTATAATCATAGGCATAAACAATCACTGCTGCAGCTGAATTAAACATTTCCTGATAATAAGATGCTTCATAAAGTGCTGATTTTAAGTTACCTGCAAAAACAAGACTAAGTTTATTTTTATATGGTAGATATTTATACAATCCTTTTTCCAATTCTTTTACATTAAAAACAACAAGATAGACATCCAGAGGATAAAGTCCACCTGCAGATGGGAAACTTCTTGTAGCTCCTGTAATACCGTCAATATTGATTCCATTTGCTGCCCATAAAAGTTGTGAGATCTCCTTTAAGCTTAAAGGATTTTTTGAATATTCTCTTACAGAATGCCTCTTATAAATTGCTTCTTCTACAGACATTTTGCCTTTATAATCAGGCTTAGGTAATTTAACATCACCTTTAACATATTTTCCTGTCATAGGGACAAACCTCACTGGTATTATAGATTTTTCAATAATTTTTCCTTTTTTCTTTGTTAAAACTTTTAGTTCCTGATATGTTTCACCAACAGGGATAACCATCCGTCCACCTTCTTTTAATTGTTCGATCAATGGTTTGGGCACATAAGGTGGAGCACAGGTTACTATTATACCATCAAATGGCGCATATTTTTTAAGTCCTAAATAACCGTCACCACAAAAAACATAAACATTAGTATATCCAAGTTTTTTTAATCGTTTTTTTGCTGTTTCAGCAAGTGAAGGGATAATTTCAATTGTATAGACTTTATCGCATAATTCAGCAAGGACAGCTGCTTGATAACCCGAACCTGTGCCAATCTCCAAAACTTTTTCATCTCCTTTAAGATTTAGAAGTTCGGTCATAAGTGCCACAATATAGGGCTGCGATATTGTCTGACCTTCTCCAATTGGAAGTGGATAGTCGTTGTATGCTTGGTCCCATAAAAATTTTGGGACAAATTTATGTCTTTCAACTTTAAGCATTGCAGAAAGGACTTTCTTGTTTTTAATTCCGCGTGCTTTAATCTGATATTCTACCATTAATTTCCTTTTTTTCGTCAGCTCTATTTCACTTAAATTGGAACTCTTGGATACAGCATCACAAGCTAAAAGTAAAGGGATACAAAATAGCCCCCAAATGATAGTATTATATTGAATATTTTTATAAATATATTTTATAATATCCATAAATTACATTCAATAATATATCCATTTTAAAATAATATGTCAAGAATCTATGAGTGCGTTTGAAAAAACATTAATTATTTTAGTAACTTCCAATCCTTTATCCATTCTTCTATCTCTATCTGCATTTCCATATTTTTCTCTTATGTATCTCTTCAATAATACCCTTTTGTATCTTTTCATTTTTCTACTAACATCTTTCCTGCATTTCTTCTAAAATTTTTTTATGCCAAAATTTCAGAAAAAGATTGACACTTTGTATGTGTATGAGAAGGTATAATATTAAGAACAGATATGGAAAAAGAGAAAGATTAAAATTTTTTAGATAAGATACTGCTTTGTGCGAGTTTAAAAATCCGAAGTCTGTTTTTTGACAGGCATAGAAATTACCTTTGATTTTCTTATCAGTTAAATAGAAACTTATTTTTTAAAAATCAATTTATATTTATTTAGAAATAATTTATCCTTTTCACGATTCGCTATTTTCTTTGTAATCAATATTTTTTCTAAATCAGCCACAATAATTTCTGTATTACTTGCTTTGAATATAGCGTGACCCTTATAAAACTCATCAAATGAATAACCTGATACTGCTAAATATACATCAATTATTTGATGGTAGAAATTTTCAGCAGTTATTGTAGATTTATTTTTCAGTATTTTATTTAATACTTTTTCAGAGAAATTTTTATCTGTTTCCCTTGAATATATATAGAAAACTTTAATTTTTTTAAAATGTCTAATGTTTTCTTTAAATTATTTAGAGTAGGTTTTATAAATATATCATAATCTTGAGTAAATATTATCTGACTTGCATTATCCGCATAATAATTAATTCCCGAAACTCCTGTAACAATATATTTTACTTTCTGTGTTGTTAGACATTTAATAAATTCTATATAAATATCTTTCATTATTTTATACGTTTTACCTTCTTATAGTGAAGATTCCAGACATTTATAATATATGTAACCCAGGCTTTTTCTGTTCCATCTGGATTTCTTTTTTTTCTTTCGTAAACTATTCTTTTCAGCTCATAATCATTAAGTAATGATTTTTCTTTATCTTTTCTTTCCATTTTAAAATAATATTATATCTTTTTCACAAAAAATCAATTAAATTTTTCTTAAATCAGTTTCATTGTATCCGATATTTTATCTTTGATTAATATTATTATAAAAAATAATTATTTTGGGAATATATTTATCAGTATTGCCTCTAAATATTAATCCAGGACCTTTAAGATATTTTTCACAAATAGGAATTAATGGTTTAAGTTTGTATCTTCTACAATATTCAAAAATTTTAAAAATTTTCTGGTAGCTTAATCCTAATTTTTCGTACCTATCTTTTATTAATAAGTATAATAGCCTTACCACCTTTTAATTTCCGACATTTAATTCCTTTAATACTAACTTTCTCTAAATTTTATTAATTTAATAATTAATTTCAATTATTTTCTGAATATAATCTATTCCCTTAGGGCAGAGTCAAGTCTAATTAACAGGGATGGAAGTTTAATTTGTTAAAAATTTTGGAGAATGTTTAAGCAACAATGTTTTATATCCATAATTTCAACTTCCGTCCACCCAGATATTCACTCCCATATATTCATAAGTGAATCCAAATATATCTTAATTAAAAATCTCATCTTTTTCTAACATAGGATAATGTTTTCTGTTTAATGTCCACAATTTTAATCCATGAATTTTTGTACAGGCAGCTATAATAGCATCTGCTAAAGATATACTATGTGTTTTTTGATATTTATTCATAAATTCACCAGCAAGTTTTCCAACCTTTTCATCAATATTCAGAATGGTAAAAGCGTCCAAAAAGATTTCTGTATTAATTCTTTCCCTTTGCCTTATGCCCGTATATATTTCTGCAATTTGTATTGGGGTTAAGAAAATTAAACCATCTGATTCGTTAACAATATTGATGAATTGCTCTTTTATTTCTTCTTTCCCCCTTAAAATCCAAATTATAACATCAGTATCAACCATTACCATAATTTTCTATCCTTTCGTAAATTTTTAATATATTCATCAACATCTATTTTCCTATTTTTCCAAATACCATAAACCATATTCATTTTTTTGATTATTTTATTACTTTTAGATAAAATTTCTTTTTTAATATTTTCTCGGATTATCTCTGAAATAGTTTTCTTTTTAATTTTATGCTCATATTCAAGAAATCGAAAGGTATCCTCATCAATATAAATTTGTGTTCTTTTCATAAGATGCACCTAATATAATGTATGTATACATTATATTAAATTTTAATGGTCCTGTCAAGAAAAATTTATTCACTTTTAAGCAATAATTTCTGTTATCTCTAAAAGTTAAATTTTTCTTAAATCAGTTTCATTGTATCCGATATTTTATCTTTGATTAATATTATTATAAAAAATTTCGGAAAGAGATTGACATATTGTATAAAAAAATATAATATTAAGAACAGATATGGAAAAAGAGAAAGATTAAAATTTTTCAGATAAGATATTGCTTTGTGCGATAAAAATCCGAAGTATGTTTCTGGTAGGCTGAGGAATCGCCTTTGTTTTTTCTATTAGTTTAAAAAAGGTGATTGAAATGATTAGGGGAGTTATTAAAAATAGGATTTTTTGGCTGATAATTATATTATGCTGTATTCAAACTTTAGTATTTGCTATAGCGAAAGAGATAAGATTTGATTTTGATAATGACAACAGTATTGAATATGATATACAGAAGATAGAGGTATGGCAGGGCAAATTAAGACTTGCACCAACAGGATTCTGGACAAATACAGGAGAATTGACGAATTCTACTATGCCTGCTATGTTATTTCAGGATTCAAAAAGGAATCTCTTTTATCTTGCATCAGCGATGGGCGGCGGATGTGTTTATAAAAGTAGTAATTATGGTATTAATTGGAAAACAACGAGAAGTGGCATTTATCATCCAATCGTTATGTTAGAAGCATCAGATAATAATTTGTATGCTGGGACAATAAGTGGTGGTGGAGTTGTTAAAAGTTATGATAATGGTGATTCCTGGACAAATATACTGATTAAAGGAGACTATACAGGTGGATTATTGGAAGATAGCAATAAGCATTTATATGTAAGTATAAACGACTATGATCTTATACCTGGCTGGTCAACAAATTACTTATTGAAAAGTACTGATTATGGCACAAATTGGAATATAATATATAAAGATGGTAAGACTGGTGGGATAGCATCAGAAATGAGGTTTAGTTGGCTATTTGAATTAAATAATGGTGATTTATTAGCATATTATTATTATTATAAAGGAATTTATATTTCATCAAATTATGGCACAAACTGGTCACTTATTGTTCAGACCTCAAATTATGGTGTTGGGTCTGGTGTATTACGAGCAAGTGATGGTAACATTTATGCTTATGGGGATGATGGTATTTTAAAAACAGAAGATGAAGCACAGAGTTGGCAGGTGGTTTCAACTGAGCCTTGTAGTGAACTCATAGAAGCAGATGATGGTATTTTCTATAAAACTTATCAATCTAATGTGTGGAAAAGTTTTGATAAAGGATATAGCTGGCACAAAACTCCGAATTTAATTAAAGATACAGTTGATTTTGGTAAATATTTAGATGGTGCTTTGATTCAGGCAGATGATGGTAGAATTTATGTTGGTGCTGCTACTAACGGTTATAAGGGTGGCTATGTTTTTCGGTCAGGCTATGCTTTATCATCGCAAGCAACTTTATTTTTTGCACCGCAGTATGTTAATGAATGGCTCTCTTTTTCTAAATCTGATAACTTGAATGGTGGCAATATAATTTATGAATTTGCTTATTCTACTGATAATGGAAATACTTGGAGTGAATGGCTCCCACTTACTGATGAGAATTTAAGAAATACTCCTTGCAAATATGATGGTAATGATAGATTAAAAGTCCGAATATCTCTGTATTCTTTAAATCATAGCAAGACACCAGAAATTGATTGGATAAGTTTGCAATATACTGATAAATATATAGAAACACTTGATAATGTGATTATTGCACCTAATCCTTTTAGACCAAATAAAGATAATATTGATTATGTTATGTTTTATAATTTGCCAGCACAATTTGAAATAAAAGTATATTCCATAGGTGGTGGAGAAGTTTTTCATACAACAGCTAATTCAATAGCTGGGTGTTGGCAATGGAATGTTAAAAATAATGATGGTAAGATGTTAAAAAGCGGTGTGTATATTATATATATAGAAGATACTAAAGGTGCTCAGAAAATTTTAAATTTAGTAGTAATAAGGTGAAAGGTGTAAAGATATTTTTAATAGTTTTATTCTACAATCACCAATAGGTGATGTGTTCCTTCCCAATTTATCTGGCAGCTACAAGTTCTTTTAATAGTAGTGCATTTTGTGGAGCATAGCAGTTGGAATCATTATTAAAATAAATCCATACATCAAGATTATCTGTAAGATATTCTTTTATTAATCCAGCAAATTCTTCAAGTTCTTTTTTAGAATAATTATAATTATACCATTTGTCTTTTCCATGAAGTCTAATATATACATTATTTGAGGTAACAACTGGCATAAATTTTATTTGCGGAGCTGAAACAATACAGAATGCAACATTAAATTTTTTGCATAGCTTTTTAGGCTCGTCTGAATCAAACCAGGAATTATGTCTGAATTCAATTGCATATATTAAATCTTTTCTCAAAAGTTTAAAACTATCTTCTATTCTTTTCAAATTTTCTTCAGTTAATTTAAATGATGGTGGCAGTTGGAAGAGAAGGACTCCACATTTTTCTTTTAATAATGAAGCAAGATAATTAAATTGCTCAATTAATTCGGTGCAGTCTTTAAACCGTTTTAAATGAGTAATATTTTTTGGAACTTTTAAAGTATATCTAAAATTTTTTGGTGAAACATTATACCAGTTTAAAATAGTTTTTTCTTTTGGAGTATGATAAAATGTGTAATTTACTTCCACAGTATCAAATTTTGTTGCATAATACTGAAACATCTTTTTAGTATTCATTTTTTCTGGATAAAAATTTTCAATCCAATGATAATAGTTATATCCTGAAGTTCCGATATAGGCTTTCATTTTATTAGCAAAATCTATCCTTTTATTTTGCTTTGTCAAGGTATATATTGAAATTATTTTATAAGATTCAAATAATATTTAAATCTTGTATCTTCTGGAAATTTTCTACTTCCCTGTTCAAGCAAAACTTTTGCGTTATTTAATCTGTTTAATTTTATATACACGAGTGCAAGGTTTAAAAGGACATTCCTATTTCCTGGTGCAATTTTTATAGCTTTTTCAAGCCATTTCCCTGCTTCAGTCCATTTGTTTTGTCGGGACAATATCACACTTAAATTAAGATATAAATTAACATCTTCTGGTGAAACTTTTATACCTTGTTTTAAATAAAATTCTGCAGATTGATAGTTACCTTCTTTAGCTAAAAGAAGAGATAGATTATTAAAAAGCTTAGAATAGCCTGTAAATAAGCCCTGCTTAAATATTGTTTTTGCCTTTGCTATATTTCCCAATTTGAGATATAAATTACCCAGATTATTATATGCTGGTCCATTAAATTTATTTATTTTTATACATTCAATATACATTTGTTTTGCCTGATTATAATCCTGTTGCTGAAAATAAATATTGCCAAGATAAAAATATGCTTTGTCAAGAGTGGAATCTATGGAAATTGCTTCCTTTAAATAATTAATTGCTTGGGTTAAATTTTTTACTTTCATTTCATTAACAGCAAGATTAACCAGATGTTTCCCTTTATTCCCGCCAAATTTATTAGAGATTTCAAACAATTCTTCTGCTTTTTTTTCATTGCCTTTTTGTTTATAATAATACCCTATATGAAAATAATAAACACTTATCATATTTTTTACAAAATAGTCAAGATATTTAATTTTACTCTCCGTGACAGATGGAAACTCATAATAAACTATATCAAAATCAGGATGTTTTTTATTAAATGTATAAATAAGACCAAGGCATTTTGTTTCGCTTAAAGTTCCTCGTTGAAAAGTATAGTATGTTTCGTTTTTATTTGTAAGTCTTATCTTATCTGTAATCTTTTCTCTTAAAGCATCTCTTTTAAAATCAGGTAGTAAGTGGAAATCTTCACGCTTAAAAATTTTTTCAAACACATTCCCAAACCAGTCGTAAAATTTTATATCAGGTCTTATATACTCTACTTTACTTAAATACAATAAAGGGAAGGTTGCAAAATCTTTTGCAACAAAGATTGTTGAATTAAATGTGGCGCTTTTCAAAATATTTCTATTATATTGAATTGTAAAATTATAATCAGACCGATTGTTATATTTAAAATTTTTCAGAAATGTAAAAATAGTAATAATAAGTAAAAGACTGATACTTTTCTGGTTTAGATTAGCAAAGCCTATAGAGGAAACAATTATAAGTATGAAATAGAATTGGAGAAAAAATACTTGATTAATATAGTAACTTTCTTCATCAATTTTAAAATTAAGGACAAGTATGGTGCCGATTGAAGTGAAAAGAAGGAGCAAAATAAATAATGTTTTAAAATTTTTTGGGGATTTTTTTATACCCCAGAGTCCGAATAACAGGATTATTAAACCAGCGACAAATCCCAATTGCATTGAGCACATTTTAATGAACATTTTAAATTGTTGATATAAACTATAGATATTTCGCGAGGACATACTTATCATTGAGCCGAAACTTAGTCTTAAGATGTGGATTATGAAATTATGAAGATTTTCAGGATTGCCCCAATCAATTAATGGATTTGATTTTGAGCGAATTATTAATATAAAGAATAATGTTAAAGGAAATAGTGCCCACAGAAAATTTATAAGCTTCAATAATTGATTTTTATATTTTAAAAAAAGGATTAACCATACTGGTAAAAGTACCAAGAAATTTGAATAATGGGAGACAACAAGAATGCCTGATAGAAAAAAATTAAATTTTACATATTTTGCATTTTTAATAGTTTTAATTGAATAAAGGATAAAGATACTTACAAGAAAGAGATTAAATGTATAAACTTCTGTTATAATAGACTGTGACCAGAAAGTTTTAGAAAATCCAAAAAGCGTAGCAGATATAAGACCAAGATAAAAATTTGAAGTAAGAATATAAATAATTTTTATTAAAATCAGGCAAGTGAATATTCCGAAAAATAGCGAAAAAAGATTTGTTCGGAAAATTACAGATTTTACAGGGATAAATGTGAACAGTTTACTTGCAATAATGTAAAGTGGATACCCAGGTGGATGTGCGATACCAAGACTAAATGATGCAGTAGCGATTTCACCACTATCTTCAGGAGTAAGAGTGGGTGAAATTGTGTAAAGATAAACAAGTCCGAGAGTTAAAATGAATAATATTATTGTTGTATTTTTTTTGAAAAAAACATTTTGCATTTAAAATAAAGATAATATTTTTTTATCATTGTGTCTATAGTTTTTAAACAGTGTGAAATACTACTTGATTAGTTAAATTAAAATTTGTATATTACTGTCTAAAATTTAATTTAGATTAAAGAGACAGGTATAAATGAATAATACAGAGGCAAAAAAGAAAGATAGTAAGTATTTTATGAATTTTGAATCTTTGCAGCAAAATTTAATGTAGGAGTAAAAAGATGCGAAATAGATTTTTCATATTATTATTTTTATTTTTTATTCCTTATTTAATTTATGCTCAAAAGATAGGTGTAGGTATAATTATTGGTGAGCCTACAGGTTTAAATTTTATTACTCATTTAGAAACACGGAAATATTTAAACATTGCAGCAGGATGGTCCCCTGACGCATTTAATTCTCATTTTGATTTAAATATTAAATATGATTTAAAAGAAAAAGGGCTGTACTGGTACTGGGGAGCAGGGGCTTTATTTAAACTTGTTGAGGTAGAGTCCCAACATAAAGGAAAAGAATCTGAGCAAGAATTTAATATTGGATTACGAATTCCTTTTGGAATAGAATATATTTTACAAGATATAAAATTAGCTTTTTTTGGTGAGATTGTACCAGGATTGAAACTTATACCTGCATCTGATGCTATGTTTAATGGGGCTATAGGAATAAGATATTATTTTAAATAATAATATTAATACATAGAAAGGAATTTAATGAAAGTTATATATACTCATACTGATTTTGATGGGATAGTAAGTGCTTCTCTTCTTTCTATTGCTACGAATATTGACTTTATAAAATTTGTAAGTACATCAAGAATATGGTATGAACAATTTACTGGTGAAGAAATTGTATGTGATTTACCCTGTCCTTGGTATTGTAAATTATGGTTTGACCATCATGAATCAAATCTTAATGAAATGAAAGCAAGAGGAATTGATATAGATAAATTACCTGGCAAATTTGAAATAGCACCGAGTTGTGCACAAATTATTTTTGATTTTTTCAATGATAAGGTAAAATTTCCTGCACATTTTAAATCGCTTATACTTGAAACAAATAAAATAGATAGTATGGATTATAAATCCATAGAAGAATGGCGAAAAGAAACACCAGCGAAAATTCTTGCAGCTACTTCTCAATTTTTGAATAAAGAAGATTATAAAAGTTTTGTAAGATATTTAATTAAACTATCAAAAGAGCTTAGAAGAAATTCACCAGAAGAGTTAGTTAAATCTGCACAAGTGAAATATCGTTATGATATTATAAAGAAAGAAGAAGATTTGGCAATTCAAATAATAGAGCGGAATTATTATTTTCATTCTTCTGATATAGATAAAGATATTATAATTATAGATACCAGTGAGAGCAAGATTCCACCACGAATAGATAAGAACCTGGCATATCTTCTTCAACCTTCGGCATCTTGCATATTGCTTATAAATTCAGTATTCAAGAATAATCAGAAAACAAATGATTTAAAATTATCAGTAGGAATAAATTTTACAAAAAAGGATATAATAAGCCGAAAGAATCTTGCAACTATATTTGAAAATTTAGAGATTGGTGGTGGTCATAAAAGTGCTGCTGGTGCGATAATACATTGTAGATCAAAAGATGAAAAATTAGAAATAAAAGAGAAATTAGTCCAAAAATTTATTAAAATGTGGAAAGAGCAATAAATTTTAAAAACCGAAAAGTAAGATATGATTTGCATATTCACTCAACTGTATCTGATGGCACTTATTCACCTTATGAAATTGTAGAGATTGCAAAAGAAAAGGAGCTTGCAGGTATAAGTATTACAGACCACGATGAATTTGTTGAGGATACAATTGCAGAATATGCAAAAAAGATGGGGCTTATTTTTATTCCAGCAATAGAATTTTCTACAAAATTTATAAATGTTCATATTATTGGTTACAATCTCAATTGGCGCAATGAAAGATTACAGAGTTTTTTAAAACATCAGCGTGCAGAGAGAAGAAAAGCTATCATAAAGATGTGCGAGAAAAGTAAGCGTATAGGAGTGCCTGTAGATTTTGATGAAATAATAGAGAATGGACAAGATGTAAAAAGTATAGGGCGCCCACATATTGCGAATATTTTAGTAAAAAAAGGTTATGTGAAAGATGTGTATGAAGCATTTAGAAAATATTTATATACTGGTGGTCCTCTATTTGAAGATTATAAGAAGTATCATTATAAGGAGATAATAAAATTGATAAAAGATGCTGGTGGCATATCTGTGCTTGCACATCCTGGGCTTATTCATAGTGATATTCAGGAGATCATATTAAACGAATGTATTAAATATGGAATTAATGGAATAGAAGTATTTTATCCTCGGCATTCACATAATCAGATAGAGAAATTTCAAAGCATTGCTCAGAAATACGAATTGTTTATTACAGGTGGATCTGATTTTCATGGAGAAGTTAAACCAGATATACAAATAGGTGATGCAGGGCTAACAGATGAAGAATTTGCTACATTATGTCCACACATTTCCTCCCATTGCGGCTCGTGAATATTACTTGTCCATCTTTCTTGGCAAAAAGAGTATTATCTCTTCCAATCCCTACATTAAAGCCTGGATAGTATTTTGTTCCGCGTTGCCTAATTATAATTGTTCCAGCTTTTACAGATTGACCACCAAATGCTTTTATGCCTAAATATTTTGGATTACTATCTCGTCCATTTCTTGTTGAACCTTGTCCTTTTTTATGTGCCATAATTATTGCCTCCTTCTAAAATTAGTTGATATGGGCTTAATTTTTTTTATTTACTAAATATTAACTTTTATATTACCCGGATACTCTTTTTCAATCTCTAATAAACTTAATTTAAATGTCTTAAAAAATTTTTCGCTTTCTCTACCTGGCTGTGTTAATAATTCACATTTCATATATCCTGATTTATTTACATTAAAATTTATTTCATTTTTCAATACTTTACTTAATCCAATTACAGTCATATATGCTATAGCTGAAACAGCTGAACATATATAATCTTTTTTTCTAATTCCTAATTTTTTAAGAATTTTATACCAGAATTTATTATAGAGATTTGAATGACCTTTTATTTCAAACCCTTTTATTTTTCCTTTATGTGTATAAAATTTAGCTTCTATCATTTTTTTACTAAATCTGTGATTTTAATTAAGGAATACTGTTGTCTATGTCCTTTTTTACTTCTATATCTTTTTCGTCGTTTATATTTAAATACAATAATTTTTTTAGCTTTAACATCTTGTAAATATTCAGCTGTAACAACAACATTTTTTAGATAAGGTGTGCCTATTAATATATCTTTTTCATTTCTATATAGAAGAACCTTATCAAAAGTAAGTTTTTTATTTTCAGGGATATTATTACTATCTAATTTGTCAATTTTTAACTTTTTACCTTTTTCTACAAGATATTGATTGCCTTCTATTTCAATAACAGCATACATTTTTATTCCTCCATTCTTATACTACCAGTTATCCAGAATTTCAATACCTGGATATTGTGTTGTAAATTTATCAATTAATCCTTCTAATTGATCAATGTATAAATAAAATGGTCTATATAAAATATCTGCGTATCTTGAAGGATGATTTACAACATAAAAACCAACTATTTCAATTGTCATTCTTTGTGGATAAATATCATATGACTGCGGGATGTAAGGCGGAATTTTTTTCTCAAAATATCTCCAGCCCATAAAATCAAGTTTTGCAACTTCAAGATAGTAAAGTCTATTTAAATAATCTTTTATAACAATTCCAAAATCAAAATTTCGTCCTCTGCCTAACAGCCATAAAGCAAGTTTTTTGCATTTTCCATCAATTTTATAGCTTTCTTTTGGTAATAGTGTCACAATTGTTTGTTTTAACTCAGGAAAAAGTATCTTTACACCTAAGCAGGCTGGATTGTTTAAATATTCTTTTGTAAAGAATCTTTCATCCCCGCGTAATTGTATAAATTTTGCACCTGGTTCAATTTTTTTAAAATATACTGGAACAGCTAAAGGAGACTTCTTAGCTGATGATTTTTCAGTTAAATCCCATTTGTTTATTTTATCAAAGTTAAAGTTGTCAATAACTGTCCAACGTTTAAAATCAAGTGGAGTAATAAATTTTAATTTAATATTTCTGGCAAGTTGAGCAGATATAGTATTTGTAATACATAAAATTAAGAATATTACCATTAATTTTTTCATAATATATCCTCCAAAAAATTAAGTTATATAATTATACTAAACTTCGGTTTCAGTGTCAAGCAATTTGTATATTTTTTTAGGGAAATTTTATTAAAGTTTCTAAAGAAGGTAGACGAAATAATGATTAGGAGATAATATAACTATAAGGAAAGGGAGGGAGAGAAAGTTCTTTGTAAAACAGCAGCTGTAATATATTAAACAGGAAGGGAGGCACGGAAGTCTCCCGTAAAAAATTCTTCAAGGAGGAAGAGTATGATTATCAATCACAACTTATCTGCTATTTACGCCCACCGTATTGTTAAATTTACGGATTGGGATGTAGCAAAAAACATTGAAAAACTTTCATCCGGCTATCGGATTAACAGAGCCGGAGATGACGCATCTGGGTTAGCGGTATCTGAAAAGATGCGCGCCCAGATAAGGGGCTTACGCCAGGCTGAAAGAAATGCTGAAGATGGCATTTCTTTCATCCAAACTACAGAAGGTTATTTACAAGAGACTCAGGATTTACTTCACAGAATAAGAGAACTTGCTATTCAATCTTCAAATGGAATCTACACTCCTGAAGACAGAATGCAAATCCAAGTAGAAGTTTCTGCATTAATTGATGAGATTGACCGAATAGCTTCACAAGCACAATTCAACACAATGAATATGCTTACAGGAAGATTTGCAGATCCGAGACTTGGTGGAATACCTTTGGCAAGTATGTGGTTTCATATCGGACCTAATAAGGACCAACGCGAGAGAGTTTATATTGGCACGATGACAGCATTAGGATTAGGTGTCAAAAACCCTGATAATACAATCCTTTCACTTTCCACTCCAGAAAAAGCAAATGCAGCTATTGCTGTGGTGGATAATGCTTTGCAGAAAGTTTCTAAACAAAGAGCAGATTTAGGAGCTTATCAGAACAGATTGGAATATGCATCCAAGGGATTAATGAATGCATATGAAAATACGCAAGCTGCTGAATCAAGAATAAGAGATGTTGATATGGCTGAAGAGATGGTTTCATTTATGAAAAACCAGATATTAATGAGAACAGGCACAGCTATGCTTGCTCAGGCTAACTTGAAGCCTCGCTCAGTTTTACAGCTGCTTGGCTAATCATAAAAGTACTACAAACCGCACCATTATAATTAAGAGCCAGCCTTTCCAGACTTGGCTGGCTCTTGTTTTTTTAAAAGGTTTTTACAGCTTCTTCTTCTGATTCAAAAATTTCAAATCTGTCTTCAATTTCCATTGCTCTGATTATTTTTAGGCCTGTAGGTGGCATCTTTATTATTTTCATTGCTCCACCAATCTTTTTTAACTTGTTTGAGATACCAAGAAAAACTCTTATTCCACTACTACCAAGATAATTTACATTCCTTAAATCAAGTATCAGTTTCTTCTCTCCATTATTGATTAAACGAGTTAGCTCGTTTTCTAATTTATCGGCAGGCTGGGCATCAAGTCTTCCCGAGACTTTTACTATACATACATTAGTATTATATTTTGATTTTTCAGTGATGATTTCAGGATAATTCATATCTGCTCCTGTTATTAATCTAAAATATTAAAAAATTTGAAATGAGATGTGAATAGAACTTTTAAGTGTATCAAAATTTTTATATAATAATAAAGTAAACCTCTTTGTAATTAACTAATTTATATATTTAAATTAATATGTCAAGAAATTTTGGCTCCTGTCCAGCGTTTTTAAAATTATTGATGCTAAAATAAGAAAATGATTAATGTTTTTTCAAACACACCATTTTGTCCCTAAGGGTGTTGAAAAATTACCTACATTTTTAAGGAATCCTTTTATAATAATAAGTTGTAAAAACAGACCTTTAGGTCTGTTAAATATATTAAATTAACACACCTAAAGGTGTGTTTCTACATTTTTTATCAATATATTACATATTGTTAATGTATATATAAGATAAAATTTTATTTCATATAATTTTTGATATAAAAACAATTATAA
>CAZSCZ010000002.1:0-37990 GCA_964605455.1 uncultured Spirochaetia bacterium | reverse complement strand
TGCCATCTCCTTTAGTTGCGGATAGGCGACTTTCCGACCCACCACCCGATAGGCTCCGAGCCTCAGCGATGGAGCCTATCGGTCAGAGGCACACCACGCCCACCAAAAGGCTGGTATATAAAGCCTTTGGCTTTTCGTGAAACGCAAGTTAGTGGTCGTATCAATAAAAATTAACTTTCATCACAAATTTTTTTCTGTAACTTTTTTAGACTGTTCTATACTATATTATCTTAACAGGAAATATCTCTTTAAGATTGATCCTTTTTGCAGCATTCATTATTTCTATACCAATTATTCTATCCCCTTCTCCTATATCTAAAACCACATCTTCATTTACTCTTTGATTTATAACATCTTGTTTTTTAGGGTCTATCCTGATATATAGTGTATGATAATCAATTTGAACAATTAAAGCGAAGCGAACTTTTTTTGAAATTGCTTCAGTTACTTTGTTACATTGCAATGACAAAAAAGCGGTAATAATGAATGGGAGCTTAATTTTAAGCATAAATTATAATAATTTGATAAACAAACAAAAAAATTGTAAGGAGGCTGATTTATCAAACCCCTACAAGCTATTATTCTTTTACCGCTATTAAGAATATTCTGTTGAACTTTAATTTTACCATCCCGTTTTCATTCGTTTGCTGTTCAAATGATTCTTTCACAATCTCTTTGAATGCCTGGATATAGTTTTCCGTCAACTCCGTATCATAGTAATCTTGGTTTAAATATCCAGCTATAGCGCCCGAAGAAAATATTTTAAACATTTCTTCAGGCGTATGTGCTGTTATAACGCGCGCAATTTTTGAAAACACAACTTTGAAACCATTCTTTTCAAATAGAGATTTATATTCTTCTGCGGTTTCAAGGAAGAACCATGGTTCCTTAAAGTGCGCAAATATCTCTTTTGTCCTTTTATCTCTCTTCACTGTTTCAATAGCTTTTATAAAATTTGGACAATATATTTTCTTTGCAGGTGCCTGAATGCCAACTCTTCCATTTGTTCTTAATGCTCTGTAGCAATTTTTTATTACTTTCTCGGGCTCTTTCAACCACTGAAAGACTGAATTACAAAAAATAACATCAAAACTTTCCTTGTAGTCTATTTCTTCTGCACTTTTAATTTCATACACTATGTCTAACCCTCTACTTTTTTTGATAGCTTCTTTTATCATCCCTTCAGAAGGCTCAATTCCTACAACCTTTCCATTTGTCAAACTTCTTATCTTTCTCGTTAAATTCCCTGTTCCGCATCCTAAATCTAAAATGTCATAATTATCTCCAATTCTCAGAAGTTTTAGCAGTATTTCTGACGCTGATTTTTGAGCTGTAGCATATCCTTCATATTCTGTTGCAATTCTTGAGAAATCTATTTTGTTCATACTCTATTCCTTACACGCAATGACAGATAACTTTTTTGCCAATACATCTATCTAACATAATACAAATCTGTTCTTTATAAAACTGAAAATTATTCAGGTCTTTTCCTGTTTTGCATAATATTTCACTCAATTAATGGCAGATGTAGCCGAAACATACTATCTGCTGTTTAGATAATAATTTAATCAAATTTCTTTTTCGTTTGTTTAATTTGCATTAATATTCTAACATCTTCTTGATGTCGTGGATGATTTATTTTCTTTTTTACTTTTATCAGGGTATCCATATCAATCCAGTTAACTTTTATTTTTCCATATTTACTTCGCACTTTTTTCTTCCAACAGGAACTAAATTGTGCTCCAGGAATTTTTAACATAATATCTATTCGGTTTGGTGGGAGCCCCAATTGGAGAATTTCATCTTTTTTTATTGGAATAGATACTAAATACGGTGAACCAAATTCAGCAAGTGCTTTATTTACTTTTTTTATATTTTGTAAAGTTGGATCAATCCAGATATCCATATCTTTTGTATATCGTGGTTTTGCATAAAATATAAAGGCTAACCCACCAACAATGAGATATTTCGCCTTATATTTTTCAAATAAAAATAATAAATCCTCAAAATCTTTTATTGTTTCCATTAGACTTCTTCTTTTAATTTCTCTGAATTGATTTTTTTAATATCCTCTCTAATTGCCACCAGAGCTGAAAGTCGCATCTGTGGAGTTTGTTTCTGCCAGAACTCTAAGTCCCATTTTTCTGCCTCTTCAAAGCTTTTTGCATAATTTGCTACAATTCTTTTACGTCTCTCTCTGGAGCGTGATTTTAGACTCATAATATGACCCAAGAACCATAAAATTTTGTGCCTTTTGCCATTTAAATTATTGAGCACTTTCAATTATTTAGCACTTAACAAATTTATAAAATAAAATCTATTTTTCAAGTTTTTGATTAATTTCTACAGAAATTTCTTGTTTCCTGAAAAGTATCCTATTTAATGTCATTTTCCCTGTTGATAAGGCTTTGTTTCATTGTAAAAACAGGGCTTTAGCTTTGTTAATATGAATATTTTAACACAGCTAAAGTTGTGTTTTTACATTTTGATAGTAAAAAATGAGCAAACGTGAAATTTCTGTGAGTTCTATATATTTGCAATATACCACAAAATTTGGGAGTGGATAAGGTATATTACCAGATAGCATAGGAAGAAGTCTATTGCTTTAGATTTAAGATATATTTATATATGTCTGTAATATTGTTTATTTTATGACGAAAATTTATACTCTCTCCAATATGTATAAAAGGCACATTATTTTTTGTATGAGTCCTTATACTCAAATCTTCAAAATTACCGTGGTCACTAAATATAAAAATATCTGTTTTTTTAAGATTTACTAAATTAATTATACTATTTACAAACTTATCAAGATTTTTTACTGTGGTTATTGCATTATCAGTTGAAGGTTTATGACCTATTTTATCTGTAAGAAAATATTCGTATAAGATTACATCATAATAAGTTAAATTTTTAACTAAAATTTCTCCTGCTATATCCGGAGTAAACTGGGGAATATTAATACCTTTTGAAATAAGAAAATTATTTGTAAAGTCGTGATAAATTGTTCGCTTATTTATCAAATCAGAAAGTCCATAAAACTTTTGTTTTATACTTAATGCAAGTAAGGTTGTAACAGAAATCTTTTTTAAAAATTTTGTTAAAGATTCATTATTTTTATTCTTTAATATAAAATATCCCGAACTATCAATTTTAAGGTATCCTTTTGAAAGTTCATCTGCAAAAAGTGGATATGAATTTATAAATTTTACTCTTAAACCTCTCTGTTTTAGTTTTAATAAAAGATTATTTTTCATTACTATTCTTCTTAATTCTCTATTAGGAAAGCCTGTAAGGTGTTGATTTAAGATTTTAGCAGTATTAATTCCTGTAAAAATAGAGCTTTGACCTGTAGCACTCTGAGGGATTCCATTAATATCCAATGAAGGATTAAGTGAAAATACTATAAAATTGTTTTTTTTAAAAATTTTTATTCCATTTTTAAATTCATTTTTAAAGTGTGAAAAATATAGGCTTTTTTCTAAAAAGAAAGGATTATTTTTATTATTTTCACCTATTCCTATTCCGTCTATAAATATTAAAATCAATTTTCGTTGCATAGATTTATCCTGATTCAGCTATTTTTTTATTCATAAGTAATTCAGAAAAATATTTAGCAGCAACGATAGCACCTAATACAGCAGTAAAGTATTGGGTAAAGAATCTCCATAGAAATATACATATACCTATTAAATGATTAGGAACAAATTGATTATAAAGAAGATAAAAAATTCCTTCCCCTAACCCGCTTGAACCAGGAGTTGGCATAAATGTTATAAGAAAAATAAGAGAAGATGTAAGGATAATCCCACTAATTAAAGGAAGATTAATTCCAAATCCCCATATAAATGAAATTATCATCATTATAGTAGAAAGTATCATTACAAAAGAAAGCACTAATCCTGCAATAAAATATAAAACTCTATGACTTACAAATCCATCAAAACTATTTCTGGCAAGTATTATATGTTTCATTATTTTATTTTTAAATTTATCAGGATGTCTGCTAATCTTAAGTTTCCATAAAATTTTAAAGATAAATGTTAATACTACTGTTGTAATTGCAGGATTATAGACCCCTGAGATAAAGATAAAAAATATAAGAAGCAGAAGAAATCCTGTGATTTTAACAAATAATACAAGTAAAGGCACAGATGCGAAAAGTTCACTATGAAAAAGCAGTCCAAATATAACAATTAATATTAAAGAAAATGCAGCAAATAAAAGTTTAGTCATAACAACTGTTGTTGCACTCCCCCCAGGAACTTTCTTTTTATGCAAAATATATATTTGAAAAGGTTGTCCACCTACACTAAATGGTGTAATAACATCAAAAAAAACTTGTAATGCTACTAACTTGTAACATTCAAATAATCCTAATTTATGTTGTGTCCCTTTTATTAATATTTTTGTTCTTACAGCATCAGCAGTAAATTCAAGGAAATAAAAGAAAATAGCTAAAAAAACAAATTTTGTATTTATATTTTTAATTGCTATTAATGTTTGTTTGGTAGCTGTAAAATAAATTATAATGCCAATTACAATAAAACTTATAGCTAATATAATAATAAATCTACGAATGTTAACAGGTATTTTCATTAAATACTCCTAAAATTTTAGACTAATAAAATGTAAGGCAATATAGCCGCATCATATAAAATTATAAAAAATAAATATATTGAATTATAAAAAAAAGTAAAGGAAAATTTTTTAGTAATACTATAGGGGGGAGAAGAAAGAGGGGGGCTTGCGCCCCCCTTGGAATATTGGACAATAATTGGGAGGGGAATACTGTCCGATATCCCTAATCCTATTATCGTCTCTCCCTATAAAATAATTTACTACATTTCCAAAAAATTTTCAATATTTATTTTATTTAAGCTATACTTTAGATAAAGTAGCGCACTTATCACCTGTAGGTGTGGCCCCCACTCACATCCTGTGAGTGGGGGGTGTCCCTTTTGTCACTTAAATTACCGAACACTCTTAGCTGTAAATGTTGTATGGCTCCAAAAGCTATAAATAATTGATGATTTTTCTCTAATTACTAAATTTTTTAAATAACCACACAGATTTTTGTTGACAGTTAAATATAGAATTTATATTATTATTTAACATTTTATGAGCAATAAGAATAAAAGAGAGAAGAAGAAGATATTATATGATATTATTGCACTATTTATAATTGGGTGGGGGGTACTAACATTTTTGAGTTTAATAAGCTTTGATCCTTATGATTCAGGATTTTTCACAACTTCGCCTAACCGACCGCCCAAAAATTGGGGTGGAATTGCGGGTTCATTTCTCTCGTCCTTACTTTTCCTTGGGCTTGGGAAATCCGCTTTTATAGTTCCTTTTATTATACTTCTGATTGGATGGTATATTTTAATAAAGAAAGATATAAATGATGCAGGATTTATTATTATTGGGCTGGTGATTTTTACTTTAACTTTTTCCACTTTAGCAAGCATATCCGTGATAAAAGGCACACCTTTTAATTTAATTAGTAATGGTGGAATTGTTGGACTTTTTTTAAGTGTATCTTTAAAAAATTACATTGGATTGCCAGGACTCTATATTGTTTGTATCTCTTTTATTTTCTTTTCTTTAATGTTAACAACAAATTTTTCTTTAAGGAACATTATTACATTTTTCAGAGATATTTTAAAAGGCTGTAGAAAAATAAAAGAATTTTTTATTACTTTATTTAAACCAAAGGTTATTGCTACAGATGGTAATGAAAAGCCACCACTTATAGTAAAAGTAACTATTGGTGAAGAGGAACCAAAAGAGTCAACAGGAACAGGAAAGAAAATCAAAGTTAAGCCAGAATCTCAAAAGGGTATAATATTATTGAAAGATAAGTCAATTGTAAGAAAAGAGAGAAGGATTTCTGGAGCAGTTAAATATACATTTCCACCGATAGGGTTTTTGAAAAAATCAGAGCCATTTGATATAAAAGCAATAGAAAAAAATACTTATGAAACAGCACGGCGGTTAGAGACAACATTAAAGGAATTTGGGATATTTGCAAAAGTAGTAAATATATTTCGTGGTCCTGTAATTACACGGTATGAGATTCAACCTGCTGCTGGTGTAAAAGTAAGCAAGATTGTAGGGCTTGCGGATAATATTGCACTTTCACTTGCTGCCCAACGTGTAAGAATAGTTGCTCCTATTCCAGGTAAAGCAGCTGTTGGTGTAGAAATCCCAAATCAAATAAGAGCAACTGTTACACTTGGTGATATTTTGAGTTTGCCAGAATTTAGAAAACATTATAAGCTTATTGAAATTGCACTTGGAAAAGATATTGCCGGTAATCCTATTAAAGTAAATTTAAAAGATTGTCCTCATCTTCTAATAGCAGGTGCCACGGGGTCAGGAAAAAGTGTTTGTTTACATAGCATTATATGTACATTCCTTTATAATGTAACACCTGCTGAATTAAGATTTATAATGATTGATCCGAAAATGGTTGAACTTAAAGTTTATAATGGCATTCCTCATTTATTAACTGAAGTAATAACAAATCCCAAAGATGCTGTATTAGTATTAAAATATCTTGTTGAGGAGATGGAAAGGAGGTATTATCTGCTTGACGAGTTTGGAGTAAGGGAGATAGATAAATATAATGAGAAAGCATTGAGAAAGCGAAAAAGAGATGAAAGGATAGAGGTTCTACCATATATTGTGGTAATAATAGATGAATTTGCTGATTTAATGATGATGGTGGCACGCGAGATAGAAGATTTAATTGTAAGGCTTGCACAGAAAGCGAGAGCAGTAGGTATTCATCTTGTGCTTGCAACTCAGCGACCATCGGTTGATGTTATAACAGGTATAATAAAAGCAAATTTCTCCAGTAGAATAGCATTTCAGGTGGCATCACGAGTTGATTCAAGAACAATAATAGATACAGTTGGTGCTGAGAAACTACTTGGCAAAGGGGATATGTTGCTTTCATTTGGAGGACGTCCAGGACTTATAAGAATTCAAGGTGCATTTATTTCTGAAGAAGAAATTGAAAAAATTATTAACTTTATTGTTGAAAATACAGAAACAATTGAGTATATTAATCTTTTGGAAATTGTTAAAGAAATTGAATCAAGAGAAAATATGATTTCAGAGCCAGAAGGGCATGATGTGCTTTATGAAAAGGCTAAAGAAATTGTAAAAGAGACTAAGAAAGCATCGGCATCATATTTACAGAGAAGATTGAAAATAGGATTTAATCGTGCAGCACGCATTATAGACCAAATGGAAAGAGATGGGCTCATAGGCCCTCAAATTGGAAGTAAACCAAGAGAAGTTTATATAGAGAAACTATGAAAAAGATAATTTTTATATTATTTATTTTTTTGTTTTACTCATTTTTATATAGTGCTGAAAAGCCATCTCTACCAAAAATTACTACTGTCCAGGAAATTGTAAATAATATGGTGAATAAATTTGAGAAAATAAATACATTTGTTGCAAGATTTTATATAAAAACAATTATTGAAGGACAAGAAAAAAAATCTTATGGAGAGATAAAGTATAAAAAACCTGATACCTTTATAATGATATTTAAAAAACCAGAAGACCAAATAATATTTTCTGATGGCAAAGTGTTAAAAATTTATATTCCTGAACTTAATGTTGTTGGAGAACAGAGGCTCAGGACACAGTATCGTTCTACATTCTTTATAAGTGGTAAGACTTCACTTTATTACTTGCGTTCAAAATATAATTTTTCATTTGCTGAAAGTAATAAACCAATAATAATTGGAGATACTCCATTCTATGTGCTCCTTCTTGAGCCTCGTGAAAGTCTTTCTGAATTTAAGAAAATAAAATTGTGGGTTTCCCAATATTGGATAATAGTGAAAGCTGAAGCTGAAACAATAAATGAAAATATAATTACTATAAGTTTTAGCAGGATAAGAATAAACACAAAATTAACAGAACATGAATTTGAATTTAATTTACCTATAAATACACAGAGTATTATAAATCCTTTATTGTTTGATAGTGGAAAGGAGTAAAGCTATGACATCAGTAGGAACAATTTTAAAAAAAGAGCGTGAGAAAAGAAAGTTAAGTTTAAACAATATATCAGAGGAAACAAAAATTGGAATTAAGTATTTGAAAGCAATAGAAGCAGATGATTATACGATTTTTCCTGGTGAAACTTATATTGTTGGATTTATTCGTAATTATGCAAGGGCGTTGGGATTAGATCCATTAGAAATAGTGAGTCTTTATAAATCAATGAAGGTTCAATCACCTATAATTGAAAAGGCCCAACCCTCTTTTTACGAAGAGGAAGGGAAAGAAGCAAAAATTTCAGCAGTATCAAAACCACAGGAAGTTTTAAAACCTCGTCGCAGAACACGTAAAAAGTTAGAAAGTGAACCTGTTGAAATTATGGAAATAAATGAAAAGGAATTACCTACACCTAAATTGCGAAGAAAGAAGATAAAAAAAGAATCTGAAGCAGAAATAGAACCTATAACTCCTGTGCCTCTAAAAGGTAAGAAATTTGTAAATCCTATTGTAATAATTACAAGTGTATTTGTCCTGGTTATTATTTTTCTTTTAGGTTATTTAATTAGAAATATTATTATTAAAATAACAACTTCAGAAAAACAGGCGATTTATACAGAACTTTCAGAAATTAAGTATTTAGAATTTGATGGAGATGTATTGAAATATGATTTTGCTGCATCAGAATATTACAAAATTAAACTTGGTGATAAATTTCATACAATTATGTTTGAACAATTAACACCTGCAATGGATATAACAAAAGAAGCCACAAATCAGCAGGTAGAACAACAAAATATAGCGTTTCATTTTGATGATATTATTTTACAAATAATTCCGGGTGAAGAGCAAAGCTTTGACTTTGACCTTGATGGTGTAAAGGATATTAATGTTAAAATAAATTCTATTAATAAAGATTTATTTAATGCATCTATAAAAAAATTGCATCCTTTTATTGTAGCAATGACAACAAATACAAATCAGACAAATGTTCAGGCGAGTGTAACCAATAATAATGCCAAAAAAGAGGAAAAAGAAAACAAAGCGATTATTCCACCAGAGAAGCGAAAGATAGTATTTGAAGCTATTGTCCGTGAAAGAACATATATAAAAGCTTTTCTTGATGGGAAAGAACAAGAAGGAAAAATTTATTATCCCAAAGATAAGGTATATTTTGAAGCTAAAGATGTAATGCAACTTAAAATAGGAAATGCTGGTGGTATTATTGCAAAAATAAATGGTAAGATACAGAAATTAGGGAGAAGAGGGGAAATTGCCAATAAAGTGATAAAATGGGAAAAAGATCCATACGATGATAGTATTTATAACTTAATAATAAAAGATTGGCAATAAAAATCGCTGCTAAATGAGCCTTTGAAAAATGGCTTATATCGTAATAGATGAGTAATTTATTATGGAATCTCCAAGAAAAAAAGTCTATATTGAATCATTAGGATGTCCTAAAAATCTTGTTGATTCTGAATTGATTTTGCATAGCTTTATTAAAAAGAATAATTATATTACTGCTGATTCACCACAAAATGCTGATATTATATTAATAAATACCTGTGGATTTATTGAGCCAGCAAAAGAAGAATCTATTGATACTATTTTGGAATATACAAATTTTAATAATAGAGAGATATATGTATTAGGGTGTCTTGTCACAAGATACAAGGAAATCTTAAAACGTTCTATTCCTGAGATTAAAAATTTTTTTACAGTTAAAGAAGCATTTAATTATTTTATTGGACATACAAATATAAAACAGATGAATTTTTATGAAAGAATAATTTTAACTCCTAAGTCTTATGCTTATGTAAAAATTGCTGAGGGCTGTAGTCGGCGGTGCAGTTATTGCGCAATTCCTTCTATAAGGGGCAATTTTATAAGTAGAAGTAAAAAATCTATTATTCAGGAAATAAAATATCTTTCTGAGATGGGATTTAAGGAGATTGTTTTGGTAGCTCATGATGTTTTAAATTTTGGAACTGATAATAACGAAAATATTGTTGATTTGCTTGAAGATATTGAAAAACTTGACCAAATCTATCGCGTAAGATTGCTTTATCTTTATCCTGAAAAAAAATTACTATCCGTTATTAAATTTATAAAAGATTCCCCAAAATTTTGTAAATATATAGAGATGCCTATTCAACATATAAGCCCGTCAATACTTTCAAAAATGAAAAGACCATCTGATAAAAATTTTTATTTTAAAATTATTGATAAAATTCGTAATGAAATTCCTGATATAGTTCTTAGAAGCACATTTATTATTGGATTTCCTGGTGAAACAAAAAAGGATTTTAAAATGATAATAGATTTTTTAAAGAAAGTAAAATTTAACTGGGTTGGTTTTTATAAATATTCAGATGAAGAAAATACATCTGCATATAAGCTGCCCTGCAAATTAAAGGATTCAGAAATGTCAAAAAGGTTGGAAGAAGCTATAGAAGTTCAAAAAGAGATTACCTCTGAATGGCTTGAAACAAGAAAAGGTAAAATTCAGGATGTAGTGGTTGACGAAGTTTTGTCGGAAGAGAATATAGCTTTTACAAGAAGTCAATTTGAAGCACCTGAAATTGATGGAAATATTTTAATAAATTCCTGTAACAACATAAAAGTAGGAGATGTATTAAAAGTAAAAATTACTGAGAATTTTGACTATGACCTTAAAGCTGAAAAAGTTTAATTACTTACCAAATATTCTTACCATCTTCAGAGTCGCACTTATCCCGTTGTTTGTATTTTTCTTATTTCAAAAAGAATTTTTATATCAATTTTTGTCACTTATAGTTTTTATTATTGCATCTATTACAGATTACATTGATGGAAAGATTGCACGAAAATACAGGTGGGAAACAAAACTTGGTAGATTCCTTGACCCATTGGCTGATAAATTACTTGTGCTTACCGCATTTTTCTGTTTTTCTTTTAAACCAGAAAATAATATCCCCTTTTGGCTTGTTTTGATAATTTTGCTTAGAGAAATAGGAATTACCTTGTTGAGAATTTTTGCAATTACCAAAGGTAGTGAAGTTAAAACATCTTTCCTGGGAAAATTGAAAACAGTTACTCAAATGATAGCTATTATTACAACATTAGTATTAATGTGTATTAGAACATTCCTTTTAGAATATCGCATTGTTTATGTAGAAAATAATAAATTTTTCTGGCAAAATATAGCAGGAAAAATTCCTGGAATTTTTTTAAATTATTTACCTCTTATTCTTTTAATTATTGTTCTATTTGTTACATTCTATTCTGGAATTGTATATATAATTGTAAATAGAAAATTTATTAAATGAAAAATTTTTTAAAAAAACTTTTTGTTACTGGTTTTTTTGCAGGATATTTCCCTTTTTTTCCGGGCACAATTGGAGCACTTGTTGGGGTCTTGATATTTCTTGTTTTTAATCCATTCCCTTATGTTTATTATCCATCTATAATTATTATATTTTTTCTGGGGGCAAAATATTCATTTTGGGCAGAAATCTATTTTGGCAAGAAAGATCCTAAACAGGTTGTTATTGATGAAATTGCTGGCATGCTTGTTACAATGTCAGGGTTCAATGTGAATATAAATCTTTCACAATTTTGTTTTTCAGATTATAAGATTTTAATTTTGGGATTTGTAATGTTTAGAATTTTTGATATAATCAAGCCTTATCCAATCCCCAAAATTGAAAATCTTAAGGGTGGCTGGGGAATAATGCTGGATGATATTATTGCTGGAATTTATGCAAATATTTTGCTGTGGATTTTTAAATGGTTGAGTTAAGGGGACGGTGCACAACTTTATTAATTTTTTGTGCAATATATTTTTAATAGACAGGAAAAAAGTTTGTTTTTACATTAAAAAATCTAATTTTCCATTAACCCAATAAATTGTCAGAAATTACTTGTTCTGACTTTCCCTTTCATTTTGCGAAAAAACTATTTTGTAATATTTCAGACTTTCTAAAAAACAAAAATTATTATTTCTTTGCGATTTTTATAGGGAACAGATATATTTCTCATCTACAAACTATATTTCAACAGGGCTAAAGTCCTGTTGCTACATTTTTTAAAAAATTTGAACTATTGCCCTATTTTTTATAATGTTAAGTATAATATCTTTTACTATTTTTGGAGTAGATGTTCTACTTTCTTTAAAAATTGTTCGCTCTCAATAGGCTTTTCTATGAACTCATCTACTGGTATCCAATTTTCATCTATGTTATCATTTTTAGGTGAAAATTTAAATCCAGTTATCTGTGAAACTGCTGTAGTCATAAGTATAGGTATATTTTTAAATTTTTCGCTTGAACGTATCTTATATGCAAATTGAAAACCTTCATCTGGGCTATCCATCATTACATCTAAAATTATTAAATCAGGTTTTTCTTTTTCTATAGATATCAGTGCTTTCTCACTATTAGTGGCAGAAATAACAGTATAATTTTTTGATTCCAATAACAATTTTATAGCATTAACAAAATCTACATCATCATCAATTATCAATATTTTTTTCACTATATGCCTCCTTGTTATATTATGTTTAGTCACAGTGACACAGAATTTACAGAATATTTATTATTACTTTTCGTTTCATATTAAAAACTTATCACTAAAATTAGCTTTTACCTGTATAAAATCTTTATATGTTTTATGGTATTTATTCAGTAATTGTCACTTTATTTATTTAATGAATAACATATAAATTTATATACAAAAGTCCAGAAGTTTATAACTATGTTTAAGACATAAATGGGTAAAAAAAGTTTATTATCATTTAAATTATATTAGGAAAAGATATATTTCTTTTTTTACAATTATTGATATATTTAAAATTATAAATTATTTTTCAAGCACACTTAAATTTATATTGACAAATGAATTTAATATTAGTAATATCAATAAATTTAAAAAGAATTAGAGAGGGGGTGTATATGGAGGTATTAAGATATATACTCCCTTCTCTAATTGGCGGCATAGCATTAGGTTATGGATTAAGGCTTTTAATAGGAAGGATAAAATTAACAAGTGCAGAAGTTAAGGCAAAAAAGATTCTTGAAGATGCGGAACGAGAAGCAGAATCTAAGCAGAAAGAGCTTATACTTGAGGCACGAGATCAGTTATATAATGAAAGAAGTGAATTTGAGCGAGAGTTCAGGACACGGCGAGAAGAGCTGCAAAGTCTTGAACAGAGGCTTAGGCAGAAAGAAGAGACTATTGATAAAAGAGTCGAAATTTTAGAAAAAAAAGAATCGCTTGCTGACCAATTAGAGAAGGAGTTAAGAGAGAAAGAAGGATATTTAAAACAGGAGCAAGAAAGGATTCAGGAGCAACTTGAGAAGATATCAAAGCTGAGCAGAGAAGAGGCAAGGAAATTACTTTTAGAAAATGTAGAAAAGGAAGCAAGATACGATGCACTGAAAATTTCATCTACGATAGAAGAAGAAGCACGAAGGTCTGCAGAAGCGAAAGCAAAAGAAATAATTATTAATGCAATTCAAAGGAATGCATCTGAATTTACCTCTGAATTTTCTGTGACTACTGTTCATCTTCCTAATGATGAAATAAAAGGAAAGATAATAGGAAGAGAAGGTAGAAATATTCGGACGCTTGAAAATCTTACAGGAGTTGATATTATAATAGACGACACACCAGATACAGTTATTATTTCAGGTTATGACCCTTTGAGACGTGAAATTGCGAAAATTGCTTTAGAAAAACTTATATTTGACGGTAGAATTCATCCAACCAGAATAGAAGAAATGGTTGAAACAGTTAAAAAAAATATTGAAAATTATATGGTAGAGCGTGGTGAGCAAGCAATATTTGAGTTAGGATTACAGGGTATTCATCCTGATATAATTAAATTAATAGGAAAAATGAATTACAGGTTAAGTTATGGTCAAAATACACTTAATCATTGCATTGAAGTAGCTTATCTATGCAGTTCAATAGCATCTGATTTAGGGCTGGATTCACAATTAGCAAAAAGAATTGGATTATTTCACGATATTGGGAAATGTCTTTCCACTGATGCTGGCGAAGGAACACATGCTATTGCTGGTGCAGAATTTATTAAAAAATATAATGAAAATCCAATAGTTGTCAATGCAATTGCATCTCATCATGGAGATAGAGAACCTGAATCTGTATATGCTGTGTTGGTCCAGGCAGCAGATGCAATTTCAGCTTCAAGACCAGGAGCAAGAAAAGAAAATGTTGATGAATATATCAAACGACTTGAAACGCTTGAAAAGATAGCTAACTCATTTAAAGGAGTAGAGAAGTCTTATGCTATTCAGGCTGGCCGTGAGATAAGAATTATAGTTTCAAATAGTCAGGTCTCAGATGAGGATTCTAAATTCCTTGCAAAGGAAATAGCTAAAAAGATTGAAAGCGAACTACGTTACCCTGGCCAAGTTAAAGTTACTCTTATAAGAGAGACCAGAATAGTTGAATATGCAAGGTAAAAATAAATGAATGAAAATTTTAATATACTCTTGATAGGTGATATTGTAGGCAAATCTGGACGACAGTGTTTAACAGCAGCACTTTCCAAGATTATAGATGAATATAAAATAAATTTTGTAATTGCAAATGGTGAAAATGCGGCTGGTGGATTTGGTATGACTACAAAAATAGTTAGTCAGCTTTTTGAAAAAGGAATTGATGTTATTACTACAGGAAATCATATTTGGAAAAATAAAGATATCTTGAAAATAATTGATATAGAACCACGTCTTTTAAGACCTGCGAATTATCCCGATTCAAATCCTGGTAAAGGCTGGAATATTTATAAAAAAGAAAATATTAAAATACTTGTAATAAATCTTTTGGGAAGAGTAAATTTATTGGAAGTTGATTGTCCATTTCAAAAAATTTCTGATATTTTAAATTCTGTTGCCAGAGAAAGATATGACATATCAATTGTAGATTTTCATGCTGAGGTTACTTCTGAAAAAGTAGCAATGGGATGGTTTTTAGACGGAAAAGTTACTGCAGTAATTGGTACTCATACTCATATACAAACAGCAGATGAAACTATACTACCTAAAGGAACAGCTTATATTACTGATGTAGGAATGACAGGTGCTTTTGATTCTGTAATTGGGATGGAAAAAGAAAATGTAATATCTCATTTTCTTACACGGATGCCAATAAAATTTAAAGTTGCAACAGATGATTTAAGAATAAATGGCGTAGTTGTTTCTATTTTAAAATCAAATATGAAAGCTATTAAAATTTTCAGAATTAATTATAAAGTGAGAGACTAATGATACTTGAGAAAATAAATTATCCAAGAGATATAAAAAAACTTTCGTTTAAAGAGTTAAGAATTCTGGCGCAGGAGATACGAGATTTTTTAATAAAAAATATATCAAGGACAGGAGGTCATCTTGCATCAAATCTTGGCGTTGTAGAATTGACAATTGCATTACATTATGTATTTGATACACCAAAAGATAAAATAATATGGGATGTAGGGCATCAGTGCTATGTTCATAAAATTTTAACTGGGCGTAAGAATAAATTTAATACATTACGGCAATATAAAGGATTAAGTGGTTTCCCCAAGCCAGAAGAAAGTAAATACGATACATATATTGTAGGTCACTCAAGCACATCCTTATCACTTGCTGCTGGAACTGCTGTTGCACGTGATTTAAAAAAAGAAGATTTTAATATAGTCGCTATAATAGGGGATGGAGCACTTACTGGTGGAGTCGCTTTTGAGGGACTTAACAATTTAGGGCATCTTCAAAAAGATGTTATTGTTATACTTAATACAAACGAAATGTCCATTGCGCCAAATGTAGGTGCTATTGCCGGATATTTGAATAGGATTATTACTGGCACAATTTATAACAAAATAAAAAATAAAATAGAAAAACTTCTACTTGCATTTCCAGAAATAGGTAAAAGACTTTATAAATTAAAAAATAAAATAGCTGAATCTATAAAATCTTTATTTGTGCCAGGAATTTTGTTTGAAGAGTTAGGGTTTATGTATATTGGGCCTGAAGATGGGCACAATATTAAATCATTAATAAAAACTTTAACAAGATTAAAAAATATAAAAGGCCGTCCGATATTATATCACATTAATACAGTAAAAGGGAAAGGATATAAATATGCAGAAGAGAGACCTGAAAAATTTCACGGGGTTTCTTCTTTTGATATTATTACAGGAAATGGCTCAAAGAAAAAACAATTAAGCTATACAGATGTATTTGCCCATACAATTTTACAGATTGCAAAAAGAGATAAAAAAGTTATAGCAATAACAGCTGCTATGCCTGAAGGCACAGGTTTAGATTTATTTAAAAAAGAATTCCCTGAAAGATTTTTTGATGTGGGAATTGCTGAACAACATGCAGTAACATTTAGTGCAGCACTTGCTGCATCCGGATTTAAGCCTGTTGTGGCTATATATTCAACTTTTCTTCAGCGTGCTTTTGACCAAATTATTCATGATGTGGCTATTGCAAAATTACCTGTAAAATTTTTTATTGATAGAGCAGGAATAGTTGGTGGAGATGGTGAAACTCATCAGGGAGCATTTGATATTTCGTATCTAAGACTTATTCCAAATACTACAATTCTTGTGCCTAAAAATGGAAAAGAATTTAGAAATATGATCTATACAGCAATTCAATATAATAATGGTCCAATTTTTGTAAGGTATCCAAGATATGTAATTCCTGAAGAGGAACTTAATTTAAAAAATCCATTTAAACAAATAAGAATCGGGTCAATAGAAATTCTAAAGCAAGGCAATGATATTGCACTTATTGCAACAGGCATAATGGTTGAAGAAGCATTGAAACTTTCAAAAATGTTTCCTGAAGGAAAATGTATGGTTTTAAATATAAGAACAATTAAACCAATAAATGAGAAATATCTAATAAGACTGATAAAACCTATAAAAAATATTGTTATTTTAGAAGAAAATGCTTTAAATGGTGGAATGAATGAGGAAATTATTGCAATTCTTAATAAACACAAAATTTATAAAAATATAAAAGTTTTTGCGTTGCCTGATAAATTTATTGAACATGGTGACCCCGATGTATTAAGAGCTAAATACTATTTGAAAGCAGAGCATATATACAAAAAAATTAAAGATTTATGAAAAATAAAAAAAGGCTTGATATTATCCTTGTAGAAAAAGGTTACTTTAAATCTCGTTCAAAAGCCTCTTCATATATTTCTACAGGAAGAATATTTATCAATAATACAAGGCAGGACAAACCAGGAAAACTTTTTTCTCCTGATGAAATAAAAAATGTTAAAATTTACGAACCTGAAAAGTATGTAAGTAGAGGTGGATATAAATTAGAAAAAGCACTTAATACATTTAATATAAAACTTTTAGGGAAGGTTGCTCTTGATATAGGTGCATCAACAGGTGGCTTTACCGATTGTCTTCTACAGTATGGAGTAAAAAAGGTTTACGCTGTAGATGTGGGCTATGGTCAGCTGGATTTGAAATTGCGTAATGACCCAAGGGTTATATTGTGCGAAAAAACCAATATACGATATATAGACGAAAAAACTTTTTATGAAAAGATTGATATTGTAACAGTAGATGTATCATTTATTTCTGTTAAAAAATTTCTTCATATTTTAATTCCTTATTTAAATTCTGATTTTGATATAATTGTTTTAATAAAGCCCCAATTTGAAGCTGAAAAAAAGGAAGTAAAAAAAGGTGTTGTTAGAGATAAATCTGTGCATATAAAAGTGCTTCAGAGATTTTTAGAATATATAAATTCTATTAAATTAAAAATTGTAAATTTAACCTATTCCCCAATAAAAGGACCTAAAGGCAATATAGAGTTTCTATCTCATATTAAAGATAATGGAGAATCTATTAAAATAGACGATATAGTTAACATTGTTGAAGAATCGGAGAAATTGAAGACAGGCTCTCCACATTTTAAGTTAAATTGAGAAAAATAATAATTTAGAATCTAACCTCTATTCCTAAGAATGGCAGAAATGGAAGGTCATATAATTTGGTAGGGTTTTTATAATTTGAATAATCGCTATTGTAAATATATTCTACTATATTTTTTCTATTATATACATTTAAAAATTCAATATAAACTTTTGCGTCACATTGGAATATCTTAAAGAAATAATCAAATCTTAAATCTAATCTATGATATGCAGGATATCGTGTTGTTTCAAAAATCTCATTTACAGTAGAACCATTTTTTACTCCAATAATTTTTTCCATAGGGATACCACTGGTATAATTAAATTTTGCTCCTATCTGAAATTTTGGATTTATTTTATAGCTTAACAGCAAATTAAATATATGCGGCTTATCAAAATAATATAAAACTGTTGGAGAATTTGCGCTCCATTTCCGTTCAGCAATTGAATACGAATAACTTATCCATCCCCAAATTTTCTCTTTTATATTATATGAAAGATAAAATTCTATTCCATTTGCTTCACCTTTTCCAGAGTTTGTAAATGTTTCATTATTTTCATTTGCGCTAATAGCTATAACATTTTCAAACTTTTTATGATATAATTCAGTCTTTAATTTAAAATATTTTATAAATTTATATTCTATTCCATATACATAATGATAAGAAATAATTGAGGACAAATCAGGGTTTCCCATTACACCAGAAGTATGATAAACTTGTGGAGATTGATAATATTTATTTATAGAAAAATTTAATTTTAAATGTGATGTCAGTTTTTTAGAAATTAATATTCTGGGTGAAAATAGATGTTCTTTAGTGTAATCTTTTTTTTCATATCTTATGCCAGATATAATATTCCATTTAAAAATATTTATTTGATGTTTCAAATATGTAAAATAATAATTATATTCAGATTTTTCTTCTTTCCCTTCATTTACATATTCATCTATATCACTATAAAAGAGTATTGTGGCATTTTCGCCATAGATATTTTTAAAATAGCACTTATTATAATTTATTCCTACTCCAAAATTTATGTTATGAAATTTATTGAAAATATAACTTAATTCTTCGCTAATTGAATATGTTATAAGTCTAATTTTAAAAAGCATTGAATTTTCTATTTCGTTATAAAAAAAGTTCAAATTTCTATACAAAATAGACCGAACAATTAATTTCTTCCCAAAAATAGATTTAAGAATTATTCCTTGAGTGTGGAAATAATTTTCAAATCTTGCAAGTGAATTTTTCAATTTTTGACTTAATTTTTCACTAATTTTTAATTCAGCCTTATCTTTTGAACCTAAAAGTAGTATTGATAATTGATTTCTATCTGAAAGGTTATAATTAAATTTTATTTGATAATCATAAAAATAAGGGAACACTGTAAAATCTGGAAAAAAGTCTTTTGCGATAAGATGAAAATAGCTTTGGCGATAAGAAGATATTATATATGCACCAGATTTTAAAGGGATATTAAAATAACTATCTAATGTTAGTAAGTTTAAATTAATTTTTCCTTCAAAATTGCCATTATTTTTTTCAGAAGTTATCTCAAGAACAGAGCCCATACAATCTCCATACTCTGCTCCAAATCCACTTGCATAAAAATTTATTTCTTTTATTATTTCTGAATTAATTACACTAATAAATCCACCAAAATGAAATGGCAGCAATATTGGTAATCTATCAAAATATATTTTGCTATCATATGGTGTGCCGCCACGCACAATATATATACTTGAAAATCCTATTACTTGCGTCACCCCTGGAAGTGATTGCACTGATTTTAGCACATCGCCCATATTCCCAGCAATTGCCTGTAACTTTTTCTTGTCTATTTTATAGCTGCTTATTTTAGGCCTCTGCCGTTTCCCAATTACTTTAATAGATGGTAACTCAAATACTCTCTTTTTTAATTTAATATTGAGTATTACATCTTCATTAGAAGATATAACAACACTTTTTATAAAAGGTTCATAATTGAAATGAAAAATTTTTATTGTATAATTTGATGGGGAAAGATTTTCAAATTGAAAAAAACCATCCTTATCTGAAACCTGTATTAGTTTTTTCTCCTTTATTAAAATTTGTGCATCAGAAATGGGTTTGCCTGTCGCATCTTCTATAATTTTCCCTTTTATTGTATTACAATATAATGGGTCGCAATAATATAGTATAACAAAAATAACAAAGATTATTTTCATTTCTTTATTTAAAAAGAATTTTTTATCCCTATATCAATATAAAACTTTTTTGAATTAAAAGTTATTCCACCATCTAATAAAAAATTTTCCAATATTTTATATCCGGCTCCAACTGTAAAATAACTTTCACCCTCTATTCTTACATCTGATTGATACTTATAATATTTACTTTCTTGTGTAAATTCATCATAATATGATTCTCGTAAAAGGTCTTCCTTTGTATATTTTTGGTTTAGAATAATCCTCAGAATAAGTTTTTGTGTAACAAGCTTTTCTAAACCTATTTTGATTTTAAAAAATTTGTTATAAAGGATATTATCTTCTTTCTTTATTAATCCTTCATTTGTCATATAAAATTTTTCTTTTTTGATTTTATCAAAATAATATATAAATGTAGTGCCAATAACAGATTCCCTTGAAAGTGCTATAAATAATAATAATTGAATTTGATGCAAAAATCCTTTTTGATTATAAATCTTATATTTGTTTTCATTTTTAACACCATATTTATTTTCGTCATTATAATTACAGGAATACCCTGCTCGCACAAGTAAAAAATTTTTATATTTATAACTTGCTCCAATCTGCCCTCCCATAATTTCTGAATTATATTTTTCTTTTGTAATAGAGTAATTAATATCACTTAAAAAATATTCTGCATTATCTGATTTATGCTTATTATATTCAGATTTATTATAATTCAATAATAAAATTAGTTTTATTTTAGAAGAAACTTCAATTATATCACCTATTTTGATGTAATGAACAGTTTTATTCTTCTCAAAGGACGAGGAAGATGATGATGAATACTTTTTCTCAAGAGATATTTTGCTATATTTGTTGTTCTGTTCTGAATTATTGATATTATTTTCTAATGCATAAGAAACCCCAAAAGAATTTCTATAAATTTTAAATCCGAATAAAAAATTATAAAATTGAATTAATTCATCGTTCCTTGATTCTTCCACACTTTCATATAAATATTCTGTTGGGGTGTCTGGAATAATAATATTTCCATTAGTGTTAATATAATAGTTGGAGCGACCAGTTTTTTTAGTTTTCCTGATATCTTTGGATTGCTTTTTTTCAAATTCATAATTTAAGCCTAATACAAATTTTCCTGTTTTAATTTTAAATGGTAAAAATACTGCAACTGGAACCCCAAATGATATTTCATTTTCAGGATGTTGATATTTTTCCATACTAATTTCATTTGGTGGATAGTCCGTTGCATTATTTGTATCAATATTTATTTCTCTTAATTCCCATTCCTTTATATAGCTAAACTCATCAGAATTATTATAAAGTGTAGATGTGAATATAAATATTTTTCTATCAATATAAGAAAGATATGCTGGATTGAAAAAAGAGATACATTCGTATGTTTCAATTATACTTATCCTATTATAAACAGAATCAATATTACTATAAATTACAAGAGGAGCTCCATAAAAAAAGGGTATAAGTAATAGATATTTTAAAAATCCCTTTATCATATTGATGATAGGATAATAAATATTTTTAATTATGTCAAGGTGATTTAGTATTTTGGGGCATTATCATAAAGAAATAGAATGTTCTATTATATAAAGATTTGACATTTAAGATTAATTATTGTAGTCTTTAATAACTATATATTTTGGAGGGTGCCATTATGTTAAAGCCTGAAGATTATATTGTTAGAGGAAGAAAGGGTTATAAGACTGTGCTTGAAATGGTTGAAAAGAGTTGTAAGCAATATAGTAAAAAAGTTGCACTTCAAATGAAGATACAAGATATATATGAAAAAATTACTTATGAGGAGCTCTGGAATAAATTAAATGCAGTAGCTAAAGCTTTAAGAAAAATGATTTTATTTCCAAAGGAAAGGGTTGGGATTTATAGTGAAAATCGGCCTGAGTGGGGAATAGCATATCTTGGTATTGCTCGTGCAGGCGGAGTTGTTGTTCCATTAGATGCTCAGCTTAATCCATCAGAACTTGAATATATTTTAAATCATTCTAAAACAAAATTTATTTTTACTTCCAAGCGGTATATTGATAATGTAAAAGAGATATGGAAAGAAGTGAAAAGCCTGAAAAAGATTATATGTTTTGATGAGGTAAAAATAGAGAAAAATATAATAACATTAGATGATTTAATTGATAAAGGTGAAAAGATAAAAAAAATTTTTATGCCTAAGCCCAGGCAGGATACGCTTCTTGCTATATTATATACATCTGGAACTACAGGAGTTGCCAAAGGTGTAATGCTGACACATAAAAATATTATTTCTGATATTGAACTTGCTTCTCAGATGTTATTGTTTGATGAGAATGATACTTTTCTTTCAGTTTTACCAATTCATCATTCATTTGAATGCACAGCGGGGTTTTTAACTCCTCTTTATAATGGTGCAACAATAACTTATGCAGAAAGTCTTAAATCTGCAAATATTATTGCTAATATTAAAGAGACAAATGTTACACTTATGTTAGGAGTTCCGCTTCTATTTGAAAAATTATATAAAGGGATTGTAAAGGCAATAAAAGAGAAGCCATTATATGTGCAATTAATATTTTTTCTCAGTATGTTTATTGTAAAAGCGGTCCGTAAGCTTACTGGTAAAAAAATAGGACAAAAGGTCTTTAAATCTCTGCGTGAGAAAGCAGGATTATCTACAATAAGATTTTTTGTTAGTGGTGGTGGTCCACTTCGTCCAGATATTGCAGAGGCATTTGATGATTTGGGATTAACAATACTACAGGGGTATGGTTTAACAGAAACTTCACCTGTTGTGTCTGTAAGCACACTTGAGCATATGAATTATTATTCTGTTGGACTTCCTCTCCCGGAATTAGAAGTTAAGATTGATAACCCTGATGAAAATGGAATAGGCGAAATCCTTGTTAAAGGTGATATTGTTATGAAAGGATATTATAGAGACAGAAAAGAGACTAAAAAAGTATTAAAAAATAAGTGGTTTTATACAGGTGATTTAGGATATATTGATAAAGATGGTTTTATTTATATTACTGGGAGAAAAAAGAATGTAATTGTGACAGCAGGTGGAAAAAATGTATTTCCAGAAGAGATAGAAGAAAAACTTAATGCATCTCCATTTATACTTGAATCAATGGTATATGGAGAGCAGATTTCTGAAAAGGACAAAAGCGAAACAATTTCAGCTTTGATTGTTCCAGATTATCAGGCAATTGATGAACATAGCCGAAAATTGGGCATAAAATTTACTAACGAAAAGATTCAACATCTTATAAATAATGAGATTCGAAAAGCCTGCGCTAAATTTCCACCATATAAACGTGTAACAGATTTCAAAATTCATCCTGAAGAACTTGCAAAAACTTCAACAAGAAAAATAAAGCGATATCTATATTTAGAGAAAAAATACAAAGTAAAGTAAATATAAATTTTTCAATTCTCATTGCCGATATTTAATATTGAATTTTTTTAAAATTATTTAAGGAGAATTAAGTGAAGGTAAAAGCTAGTATTATAAATACTATATTAAAAAAATATGGGTATAAATTTGTTTTTGATAAAATTCATGCAGATACAGAATTGAAAAAGTATAAAAAATATGAGCCAAATTTTGATACTCATAAATATCTTACAATAAAAACAACTAATAATATTGTTGTGGGGAGAATTTATACACATAATACCTCAAAATCAATATCACTTACAAAAATAGAATTGAATGAAGAAGAAATTAATAAAATTCTTGCTTTCTTTAAATTTTTCAGGATAAAGAATTATGAAAAAATATTAAAGGAAATAAATAAAGTTACAGGTATAAATCCGAAGGAACTTCATTCTGATATTATTAGGAATAATGTATATCAGCGTAGAAAAAATATATATTAATGGAAGATAATATTACTTTAGGTAAATTATTTGTTGTAGCTACCCCCATTGGTAATCTTAAAGATATAACTTTTCGTGCAATTGAAATATTAAATAAAGTTGATATAATTTTAGCTGAAGATACAAGAAGAGCTCTCAAGTTACTAAATTATTATAATATAAAGAAACATATTGAAAGTTTTTTTGTAGGGAATGAATATAAAAAGACCCCAAGAGTAATAAATAAGCTTTTGAATGGTAAAAACATAGCACTTATAAGTGAAAGTGGGACTCCGTGTATTTCTGATCCGGGGAACTATCTTGTATCAGAATGTCATAAAAATAGAATACCTGTTATTCCTGTTCCTGGTCCTTCAGCTTTTGTTGCTGCGCTTTCTGTTTCAGGTATTGCATCAGTTCCATTTCTATTCATTGGATTTCTCCCACGGAGTGCCAAAAAACGAAATAAGATTTTGAAAAAAATTGAAAATTTAGAGTGGAATGTTATTTTATACGAATCTCCACATAGAGTCAAAAAAACACTTAATTTATTAAAAGATTATTTTGGAAATTTAAAAATTTTTTTATTTAAAGAGTTGACAAAAGCTTTTGAATGTATTAAAATATCTAATATAGATAATATATTAAGTAAAACTGACGATAATATTAAAGGAGAATATGTAATTATATTCAATCCAAAAATTTATTAAAGAAAAGATTCTAAAATGACGATAAATCAATTGAAAGGTGGTAAAATATGATGGATATAAAAGGTATAGAAGGTATAAAACAAATAATTCATTCACAGAAGACAAGAAAGATTAAAAATTTAAAAGATATAAAGAGAAAGGATGAGGTTTCACTTTCAGAAGAAGCAAAACGAATGGCGGAATTCGAGAAGTATAAAGAGATTGTGAAGGGTGTATCTGATATAAGAGAAGATAAAGTAAGAATTGCAAAAGAGAAATTGGCGCAAGGAAAGCTTATTACAAAGGAGATAATAGAAGCTGTAGCAGAGAGGTTATCAGAGAAATTTCTAATAGGAGATAAAATACTGGATAAGTTAGGTGCAGATGAGCCAGAATAAAATTTAGAAATTAGGAAAGGTTGGCAAGTAATATGATAACATAGATTTTAAAAGACGGTGGTAGAGCGACTGTTTCTACCACCGTCTTTTATTTTATTAAAATGTTAGAGATAAAATTATGCCTATTTTAAGCTCAATTGAATTTACTCTTCCTACAAGAATAATATTTGGTGTTGATGTGATAAATAGAATTGGCGAGACTGCAGTTGAATATACCAACAAAGTTTTTATAATTACCGATGGGGATGTAATGAGGAAGATAGGGCTTTTACCAAAAATAGAATTGTTGCTTGAAAAAAGTGGGGTAGAATACATTTTATATGATAATATTACTCGCGACCCTTCAAATGAAGTTATAGATGAGGCTGGAACTTTGCTTGAAGAATCAAGAGCAAAACTTGTAATTGCTTTAGGTGGAAGAAGTGTAATAAATGCTGCAAAAGCTGCTGCATATCTTGCTAAAAATGAAGGGTCTATAGTTGAATATATTAATGGTAAAATTGGAAAAGATGAATCTGTCCCTGTAATAACAATTCCGACAATCCCGGGTGTTGCTCAAGCATTTACAGATAATTTTATATTAAAAGATAGCAATGATAACATTAAAAAAGAGTTTAAAAATAAATCCCTTTTCCCTTTAATTTCATTAATAGACCCTAAGATTACTATATCACTTCCTGTAAATTATACCGTTGGGTCTGGATTTGCTATTTTGTCAAATGCAGTTGAATCTTATATTTCAGCTGCATCTAATCCTGTTTCAGATGCACTTGCTTTAAGAGCTATTGAATTTATAGGGAAAAATTTAAGAACAGTTTTTTTGAATAGGGAAGATTTGACAACCCGGTCAAATCTTATGATGGCATCTGTTTTAGTAGGATTTTCTCTTTTAACATCAAAGCCAGGGAGCTGTGAAGCAATGGCTTTGGCACTCTCTGCTAAATCAGGTATTTATCAGAATATAGCACACGCAATTATACTCCCTCATGTAATGGAATTTAATCTTACTACTGCTCCTAATAAATACGTGCAAATTGCAAAAGCACTTGGTGAAGATATTTCAAACATAACAGTGGTTGAAGCTGCAATAAAAGCTATTGAAGGAGTAAGAAAGCTACTTTTTGATTTAAAAGTTCCTCAAAAATTAAGTGATTACAAAGTTAACAAAGAAGACCTTCCTCTCATTTCAAGTGTGGCAAGAAGATATAGCTTTTTAAATTATACGCCTACGCCTATTTCAAAAGAGGATATTTTAAATATAATGCTTACTGCATATTAGTATTGATATTAAAATCTTATTTCGGGAGGGATTTTATGATTAAAAAAATAATTTTTTTAATCATAGCCTGTATATTTTATGTAAATTTAAATTCAGTTTATCCTATCATTATTAAAGGAAATCACATTATCTGGTCCACAGAAGATGAAAATGAGTTCCTTTATTCTGTGTATGGGAAAAGCACTGGTAAAAAAATATGGAAAATATATAATATAAAAGAAAAAACTGGTATAACATTATTCTATGATACAGGTGTAGTTCCTGTATGGTCATTTGATGGAAAGAAAATAGTTACAGCACGCAAGGATAAAGTTGATATTTACTTTAGCCCAGACTCAAAAAAATCTTATACTTTAGCTGCAGATGAAGTAGTGGATATAGATTTAAGCTATAATGGTAAAAAAATCGTATATTCTGATGGAACAGAAATCTATCTATTAGACTTAGAAACAGGTGAGAATTCACTCTTGGGCAAAGGCAAAAAGCCTGCATTTATTAATAAAGATAAAGCAATAATATTTTTTAATGAGGAATTCTTTCTGTCTGCTTTTGATAAAAATCTTCAAATGAAAGTAATTACAACAAACTTTATTAAAAATGTATTTCCATTTAAAACTTCCAATAAAATCGTATTTCAGGATACAGATAGTTCTAAGATAAAATTGTTTGATCTGGACTTGAATGTTTATAAAGAAATTATAATTGTGGATGAAAATGATGAAATAATTGATTTTTCTGTTTCACCAGATAATAATTTCCTAATATATATCCTTAAGAATGGTGGGCTTTATCTTGTTCATATTCCTACGCACCTTAAAATAAAAATTCTAAATGAATATGGCATATTTACTCCCAAAATTTCAAAGAATAATAAATATTGCTCTTATGAAAAAGAAAATCAGATTTATATAAAAGAGATTTCAAACTATATAAAAGCCTTTAATTTTGATAAAATTTTTAAAGTAAATATGGGAGCATCACAGGGCATTACTATAGGCACATCCATAGAGGTTTACGAAGAGCGTAAAAATCCTTTTACAGGAGAAGTTATTGGAATGGATGTAAATAAATTTAAGGGAGTGTTAAAAGTAATTACTGTTTATGATAGCTATTGTTATTGTAAAATAGATGAAGAATTTAAAACAGATAAATCTATAGAAATAAATGATATTGCTTACTGGAAAGAGAAAAATGTAATGGGTGTTGTAACGAGATAAAAGTTTTTTTGTTGACCACAAATTTTAATTTTGTATTTTGAAATTGAGAGATATTGATATTAAGTATAATATTAGAGACTTAGGTAGCAGAATTAGTAATTTTATTTTTTAATTTTAGAAATAATTACTATGCAAGAAGCAATAAAAAGAATTTTAAAAGAAGAAGAGAATGTTCAGAACTCAATAGAAGAAGCTAAGAAAAAAGCTGAACAGATAAAAAAAGAGGCAGATGAAAAAGCCTCACAGATTATAAATGAGGCAATAAAACTTGCTCGTCAGCAATCAGAGGAACTTATAAAGTCTACAATAACAGACGCAGAAAAAGAACGCAAAAATAAATTAGAAGAATTTGAAAGTTCTGGAAAATATAAAATCCCAGATGACAAATTAGATTCCTTAACTGAAAATTTATTTAAGACCTTTATCACGGTTGAATGAAAAAATGTTTAAAGACCTGTCTAAATATGGCTTTCTTAACGCCAAAATAAGAAGTAAAATAGGAAATATAATTTCAGATAAAGAATTTGAAGATATGCGCTTACATAAAAATTGTTACGAAATTATAAATTCTCTCATTGAAAAAGGATATATCTCAAAAGAAAATAAATTAAAAGATATAACAAATATTGAATTTGAGCTATTTAAATATCTTATAAGAATATATCAAGAAATCTACAATTATATTTCTGAACGAAATTTAAAAAGATTTATATTTAAGCTTATGGAGAAGCTGGAAATAGAAAACCTTAAAAATATTTTACGAGCCTGGTTTAAACGAGAAAATACTTCAAATATTGATGGATATATATACAAAGAAAAAATATGTTATGAAATACCTGTTGAAAAATTGATTGCATCTCAAGATATAGATGAGTTCAGAAAATATATTATAAACACCCCTTTTTTTAATTATATGTGCTCAGGACTTGATGATTTTAAAAAAACAGGCTCATTATTTTATCTTGAAATTTCACTTGATAAGGGATATTTCTTTGAAGTATTTTCTTCTATTTCACTTTTAGCAAAAAGAGACCAAAAAATTGTTCAAAAATTTATAGGATTTGAAATTGATATTCAAAATTTAATTTGGCTTATCCGATATAAAAATTATTATAATCTTAAAGCAGATAGTGCAATAGAAAATATAATATCATCGGGCTGGAAATTTTCTAAGGAATTTCTTATAAATTTTTATATGTCAGAAAAATTTGAGACAGATTATTTGAAACTTTTTTCTGGAATGCCTAATTATCTTACACAGCAAATTTTACAAAAAATAGAAAAAGAATTAAACTTTAAAAATAAAATGACTTTAATAGAAGATATGTTAAATCAGATACTTATGATAGAAGTGAAAAATACACTTGTTGGATATCCATTTACTATAGGTATAGTAATAGCATATCTTTTACTAAAACGAATAGAGATAAAAAATCTTGTTTCACTCCTAAATTTAAAATATTATGAAATCCTTTAAAAATTTAATGTGCTAAAATAAACAGTTAGGAATTATAGAAGGAAAAATTTGTGTTATTCCTAACTATTTTAAGGTTTTTTCCAATGTTTGTTTCTCCATATTGATTATTTGTAGGGTGATGTAATCCTTCATATTGGGTTGTTTTAAAACGGCTTATCTTTTCGGCGATATATCTTCCCCCTTTTTTTGTATTAGTAATAAAGTGTAACATTTTGTATTTAAATTCAAGTGCGAGAGAAGATTTTTGTTGACATTTAATTTTTATATTGTTATTTTTTCAAAAAATTTTTGTTGACATTCAATTTTTATATTGTTATTTTTTCAAACAGACAAAAAATTTAACTCCCAAATTAGAGGAGGAAAGGAGGTGACAAGGATAATCTGATATCCTTGGGAGTAAATCAATTAAAAATAATAAAACAAAGGAAGGAGGAAAAGTATGAAGAGAATACTTATCACTTTGACTATCATTATGTTCAGCGCCAGCTTTATTATAGCTGGTGAAATTCAGCTACGCCCAATGATTGGATACGGATTCGGTATACATCAAAAAGAAATGGGCACGGATAAGGAAATTGATACTTCTGGCAAAACCACAAAAAATGAAAATATATATTATTCCGGTGGTGCTGGATTAAACTTTGGCTTAGGTGTATTGATTGGTTTAACCGAAAATCTTGGGGTTGAACTTGGTGGTGGATATGTATTAGGCTCTGAAAAAGATATTGATAAAGAAACAGACAATTCAACTTCACCTGTTACAACTGATGTTCTCAAAAATAAATCATCCTATATTCCTATTGATATTACATTAAAAGTAAAAGGGAACTCTGGACAAATTACTCCTTATGTAGGATTTGGACCTACTATCGCGGTTGGTGGAAAAACTATTAAAACTTATTCTGGAAAAGGTGTTGTTACGTATGAAGCGGAATATGAAACCACATATAATATAGGCTTTGGCTGGAATGCTGTATTAGGAGCCGATTATAAAATAAGTGATTCAATGAGCTTATCTTTATCTCTATTTTTACATACAGTAGGTTTAAAACCATCTAAAAAGAAAGTGACCAAATATACTATTAATGGAACAGATATGATGAACACATTGACAACACGTGACAAAGAGACTGAATATAAAGAAGACGATTCTTCAGATGACCCTACAGACCTCAATGCTCCTAAAATTGAGAGAACTGAAGTGATCCCATTCAGCAGTCTGGATATTAAATTAGGTGTAGCAATTGGATTTTAATTTTTAATAAGATTAAATTTTTTTATTTAAAACAATTTCTAAATACCCCGCCTACTGAGCGGGGTATTTTTTTATCTTTTAATTATAATTAATAACAGGTCCATCATTTGTAAAATTTATTCTACTCACATCCTTTGAGTAAGGGCTCTGAAAACTGTAAAATTTTGTGTTTCCTATTTCCTGAATTACCGAATAGTCTCGGTAATAATATCTATTATCTCAGTTACAATTACATTTACTACAACAAATAAACTTCTTGACAATAAATTGTTAATTAAATAATATTTTCTTTATGAGAACTAAGTATTTTCTTATTATTATTTTACTATTTATTACATCAAATTTACTTTTTATCACTTGTGGTGGTATAGAAGAAGATGAGGAGCGAAGGATTCTCCGATTTGAGCCTCCTGAAGATTTAAGAAGAGATGCTACTTCACCAGTTGAAACTGATAATGGTGTCAATTTTTCTGTTTACGCACCTAAAGCTAAATATGTTTCTATTGTGGGAGACTTTAATAATTGGATTGATAATCGCCATATAATGAAAAGAAACAAATATGGTGTATGGTCAATAACAATTCCTCTAAAAGAGGGAACGTATTCATATAAATTTAATATTGATGGTGTATGGATAATTGACTCTAAAAATCCTAATACTGTAAAAGATAAATTTGGGGATTTGCGTTCTGTTATTGTAGTAAAAAAAGGAGTGAAATTTTATAAAAAATCAATTTATGCTGGATACACAAATGCTTTTCCACCTGTTGTTACAAAAGAAGGAGTGCTTTTTACTTATAATGATAAATTTGCACGATATGTATCTGTTGCTGGCACTTTTAATAATTGGGAAAAGGACCAATATTTTATGAGCAAAAATCAAAATGGCATATGGAGCAGAATAATTCAATTGCCACGTGGTAAATATTATTATAAATTTAAAGTTGTTGGAATATGGAAATAGGACCCAGCAAATCCTCAAAAAGTTGATGACCAGTTGGGGGGGTATAAATCTGTATTAGAAGAAAAATACGATATAGAAGATAGACCCACAAAACCATTTAGTATTAATTATGAAATTGTTAGGTTTGAATATTATAATAAAGAATTGCCATCTTATATAAATATTTCTGTAGTAGGTGATTTCAATGATTGGCGTGAGGGAATAAATATAATGACAGATACAGATTATGATAAAGTCTGGTTTACTACTGTTCGGTTAACTGAAGGAGAATATTATTATAGATTTAGGATAGAAGGGAAAGAATTTCCTGACCCGCAAAATCCCATAAAAAAATTAACTCCTGATGGCAAAGAAGCATCATATCTTAAAGTTATATTCCCTCCTCATAAATATAATATAAAATTTTCTTATGACAATGATAAAGCTAAAGAAGTTTATCTTGTGGGAGATTTTAATAATTGGAATCCTGAGATTGATAAAATGCAAAAAGATCAAAATGGAATATGGTATATAACAAAATTTCTTTCACCTGGCGAGTATGCTTATCAATTTGTTGTTGATGGGAAATGGATACTTGACCCTGCTAATCCCTTAACTGGTATAGATATGAATGGTGATTTAAATTCTCTCCATATAGTTGAAGGAAAACAATGAAAGAGCGGTTCGTAATAATTGGTGGTGTTGCTGCTGGATTAGGAGCAGCTACTCAGGTAAGAAGAAATAATCCTGATAGTGATATCCTTGTATTTGAAAAGACACCATTTATTTCTTATGGACTGTGTGCTATGCCTTTTTTTATTAAAGGCACATTGAAGCAGATTGAAGATTTTATGATATATTCACCTTCTTATTTTAAGAACAACCGTAATATTGATGTTTTTATAAATCATTATGTGGAAAAAATTGATGTTGAAAAAAAACAAATTATAGTAAAAGAGCTTGAAAACTTTGGTAATAGAAAATCTATTCATTATGACAAATTATTAATTGCTACTGGTGCAAAAGCACGGGCACTCAATATTGAAGGTTCACACCTTAAAAATATTTTTACATTTAGGGATTTAAAATCTGCAATTAAGTTGAAAAATTTTATAAAAGAAAAAAAGCCAAAAAAATGCGCAATAATTGGTAGTGGACTTATAGGGCTTTCGCTTGCTGAAGCATTTGTTTCAAATGGAATTAAAACTTATATAATAGAAAAAGAACCTCAAATACTTATCAATTTCTCTAATGATATGGCATCTCTTGTTGAAAATGAGTTAAAGAAAAATGGTGTTGAAATACTTAAAGGGGTAACACTTGATGCATTTATTGGAAAAGAAAATGTTGAAAAAATTTCTATTGATGGCAAAATAATTCCTGTTGATTTTGTTGTTTTAAGTATAGGTGTTAAACCTGACATTGAGCTTGCTCAATCTGCTGGTATAGAGATTAATTCAATTGGTGCAATAAAAACTAATAAAAGAATGCAAACCTCTATTCCGCATATTTATGCTGCAGGAGATTGTACACATACTTATAATATCATCACAGGGAAAGAGATGTATTTTCCACTTGCTACAATTACTGATAAGCAGGCGCAAATTGCAGCTGATAATATGACAGGGATACCACGAATCTATAATGGGACAATTGGAACAATAATTGAAAAAGTATTTGATTTGGAAGTTGCACGAACAGGACTTACAGAAAAACAAATTATAGAAGAGGGATATAATTATATTTCAACAAAAATCAAGGGAAAATCTAAAGCATCTTATTTCCCAGATGTAAAAAATATTTTTTTAAAGGTATTTGTTAATAAAAATAATAAAAAAATACTTGGCGCAGAAATGATTGGTGGAGAAGGAGTTGCTAAAAGGATTGATATAATTGGAACAGCAATTTATGCTGGACTTAAAATTGATGATTTATATAATATAGATTTTGCATATACTCCCCCATTTTCACCTTCAAGAGATATAATATGGAATGCTGCTACACGTTTTAGATATTAATAATTTTCGCAAAGTATTACTATATTTTACCAAACTTTTACAGAAATTCAAATTATATGAGTTTGTGTGTTTTCTGTCTAACACTAAATTCATAAATAAGTAACAATTACTACCACTGGAAATAAATATCAGGCTTGAGCTATAAGTGTGAGATAAATATAAGAAAAGAAAGAGTAAAGATAGAAACTATATATGTAGAAATCATACTTGAAAGTAGAAAATCTATATTTTTACTTTTTCCATATTTTAAAGTAATGATTACGAGATTTACAGCTGGTGGAACGCCAGCTTCTACTATAAATACTGTCTTTAATACAGGATTCATTTTAATAATAAATATTACAGGCACTACTAAAAGCGGCAATACAATTAATTTAAAGAGAGTAATAAAAATTACAGAATTATCAATTTTAATATGGCTCAGATTTACTGATGATAATCCACCGCCCATTATGAACATTACTAATAATACACCACTTTTGGTTATAATTTTAATTAATGATTCAAGTTCAGGCACAAGTAAATTTTTTACATTTAAAAAAGATAAAAAGATTCCTGCAATAACAGCGCAAAAAGGAACTGTTAATTTAAATCTTGTTTTTTGTAATATCTTATCAGAATGTGTTAGCATATTTACACCAATAGACCATATAAGAGATGTATAGACCAACCCAATAAAAAACACATAAATTTGTGAAAGTGCGATATCATCGCCTTTAAATATACTTTCAAATAAAGGTAAAGGAAGATAGCCACAATTACTGAACATCATTATTGAAACAAATACATTTCTTTTTTGAGCAGGAATATTCAAAAATGGAGCAAATTTTTTACCTAAAAAATATCCAAGCCATATAAGAAGAAGTCCATATAATGGCAGAGAAATTGTTTCAATGAATAAATTAAAATTAAATTTAGTAATTAGGCGATACAAAATTAGTATAGGTATAGATATATTTATTGTATAAAAGAGCAAAGGTTTATATAATTTTTTAAAAATTTTTATTTTAAAGAAAAAATATCCTGCAACAGTTATTAAAAATATTTTTATTATTGCAAAAAGTGATGTAAGAAATATTTTCATAATTTTTTATTCAATAACTATAGGGACTTTATTTTTACATTTTTTACATATATTTTTTTCAAGTCCAACAATTTCCACCCAGTAACCTGCTCTTTTAATGAGCAAATTATTGCAATATGGACAGTAAGTATTATCAGCATCTTCTATTCTTGCATTTCCAATATAAACAAAATTTAATACTTTCTTAGCTATATTGTAAGCATTTTTTAAGGTTTCAATAGGAGTGGGTGGAACATCAAAATTATACTGAGGGAAATATCGTGAGAAGTGCACAGGTATATCTTTAGAAAGTGACGCAACCCATTCAGCAAATGCTTTTATTTCTTCAGGATTATCATTCCAGTTAGGAATTAGAAGCATTGTAAGTTCAATATGGATTTTATCATAAAGATATTCTACATTTTTTTTAACATACTCAAGTCTACCTTTACATAATGCTGTATAAAACTTTTCATTAAATGCTTTAACATCAATATTTGCAGCATAAATATATTTTACAAGCTTTTCAAGCGGTTGTTGATTAATATACCCATTGGTCACGAGTGTATTTTTTAATCCTTTTTTGAAAGCAATTTTGGAAGTTTCCAGAACCCATTCATACCAGATTAAAGGTTCTGAATAAGTATAAGATATTATTTTCACATTCTTTTTTAATGCTATATCAACAGCTTCTTCAGGAGATAAATATTCAGTAGGATAATTTATATTTTGAGAGATATGCCAATTTTGACAATATGGACATTTAAAATTACATCCAATTGTACCAAATGAAAGCGCACTTTTTGAAGGGAAGAAATGATAAAGGGGCTTTTTCTCAATAGGGTCAACTGCTATTGCAGAAACTTTACCATAAGAGGTAGCAATAAGTTTATTATTTATATTTTTTCTTATACCACAAATTCCTGTTTTTCCTTCACTAATTATACAGTTATGTGGACATAAAATACACTGAACTTTTTCATTATCTATTTTTCTATAGAACAAAGCCTCTTTCACTTATTTACCCTCATTCTGTTCAATAACCTGTGAAAGCTCGTCAAGGAAATTGCTTTCTTGTGTCTCTTGCTTTTCCTCATGTGTTTGGATAGTTTTTGGAATTTCTATTTCCTTTACATCAGGAGAAATCCCACTTAGATCTCCACCTTCTTCAAGCCTAAAAATAAATGCAGAAATAAATGCATCAGCGTCCACAATAGCATCTATTACTTTTTTTCCTTCAACTTTTTTAATGCCTTCAACTTCTGTATCAAAGTGTAATTCCTCTTCTGGATTATCAATTAAATTTTGTTCACCATTGTAATCAATTATAAATCTATCAAAATATTTTTTAATCTCTTCTAAAAATTCTTTTGTATCTTTTCTGGCTTCAAATCCTACTTTGCTTCTTTTACCTTCAAGAACATTTGTTCTATTATATTTTTCAATTTCATTCATCATACTATCTTTCTTTATTTCATTTAATGCTCTTACAGTTTCAAAATATTCTCTAAAACTTTCGTTTATAGGCGTCAATTTGGGATAAAGAGAACTCAAAATTTCTTTATAATTCATACGTTTATTTTCAACATATTCCTGATTTATACTTATTTTGTATGAAGTCAACATAAACGAATACTCCTTCTCAAATTCTTTAAGTAAAAGATAAGTTATTAAAACTTTATCACTATCATCACAGGCATTTACAGGAATCATTGTTGAACTTAATTCTTTTATTTCTTTTAAGTTTACAGCTTGTATTAATTTAATTCCATATTTAGTTAAATCATCAAGTTCAAGAACTTCCATATCTTCATCAGTAAGTTCTTCAAATCGCTTTTTTATATATTCTATTTTTAATTGCTTGGGTTTAAATTTTTTTATCTCTTTTTTTTCCTCTTTTTCTTTAAACAGTTCTTTATATGACTTATATCCAACCTTTTCTTCTTCTCGTATTTCAAGGTAATTTTCAAATTTTCTTGAATTTAGTGGAACATTTTCCCTAAGAATAAAAAGAGATAAGGAATATATTTTGGGTAAAAGCTGAAAAAATATAACATTTAAGCCCTGTTTAATATAATATATCCTTCGCGCAAGCACATCCTTTTCTACGCCTCTCTCTGTATATGCAATTGTAAGTGCAGTTTTTAATGTAATAAATGAACCTGCAATGAAATCTTTTAAAAGATAAATTTTCTTAAAAATAGTTTTTAATGATTCTTCTATATGTTTAGGAGTAACTTTTCTGGATGGACTTCGTCTAAAAAAATATAATAGACCATTAAATTCATCTTCATTATAAAACACAGCATATCTTTGAAGTAATTCATAATAATATCTTTCTTTAGAGTATAAAACTCTTTTAATCTCTTTTAATACATCTTCATCTGAGCTAAAAATATCTTTTACAACTAAATGAAGTCTCTGAAGAGCTGGCACTACATTCTTTTTTATAAAGATAAAAAACTTTTTATTTACAAACTTTCCACTTAATGTTATTGTGCCATTTGTAAGACCGCGTAAATATATTGACAATCTGTCCCAGAATGATATCTTCTTTTGTTCTTCATGCTCATCATACTCTTCTGCTATATCATACTTTTCCCAATCAATATACTTTTTTAAAGCTTTTTTTCTTTTCTCTTCTATTTTTTTTACAAGTTCCTTTTGCTTTTCTCTATCAAAATGAAGTGCTCTGCTTTTGGAACTTTCATCAATTATTTTTCCACCTGCTTTTACAAATTTTTCAAATATTCTCTTCCGTTCAGCCTCATTAAGTGTTTCAATACCTATCTTTTTCTTAATTGTATCTATATCGTAATTCATTTCTATATCCCTACCTTAATTAAAATAATTTTTTTTAATTTGTCAATATTTATTTTTTCTTTTGCTGAAATAAAAACAGAGTCTGGAAAAAGCGATGAAAAACGGTTAATTTTCCCATTGTCATTTAGCCTATCAATTTTATTGAATACAATCAAAAAATTCTGCGAATTAACCCCAATTTCAGAAAGAACTTCATTTACTGTATTTATTTTCTCATCTATATTTCTATCACATATATCAACTATATGTAAAATCAAATCTGAATTTTTTACTTCAGAAAGAGTTGCTTTAAACGAAGCTACAAGTGAATGGGGTATATTTTTTATGAATCCAACTGTATCAGAAATAAGCACATACTTATTATTCTCTTCCAGATAAACTTTTCTTATAGTAGGGTCAAGTGTTACAAAGAGTCTGTTTTCTGTTTTAAGTTTTTCTTGCGCTAATGTATTAAGAAGTGTTGTTTTTCCTGCATTTGTGTAACCAACAAGTGTTACAACTTTAAATTTTCTATTTTTCCATAGAACTTCTCTATGTTTTTCTATTTTTTTTAATTTTTTTTGAAGAACAGATATTCTTCGCATTATATGTCTTCTATCATATTCAAGTTTTGTTTCACCAGGTCCCCGTGTTCCAATACCACCTCCAAGCCGAGAAAGTAAAACACCATAACCAGTAAGACGCGGCAGAAGGTATTTTAATTGTGCGAGTTCTACCTGAATCTTTGCTTCGCTTGTTCTTGCATGCTGAGCAAAAATATCAAGAATTAATTCTGTGCGACCTATTACTTTACAGGATAAAAATAA
>CAZSCZ010000001.1:0-46668 GCA_964605455.1 uncultured Spirochaetia bacterium | reverse complement strand
ATTCTTATGATGGCATAAACTGGACCGTAGTATCAAATGAATCTGGCACAAAAGGATGTATGTTAGATAAAGGATACCCCGCCTTTGCTTCTAAGTGGGTATATGGTCCCACAGTAATAAAAGATGGCACAATCTATAAGATATGGTTTTCTGGTTATGATAGTTCAACCTATCGTATAGGTTATGGTATTATTACATTTAATCAATCTGGTTATTTTGTATCCAGAATTATTGATATAGGGTTTGCTGCTAATCTTGATAAAATCTATTTTTATGGTGATATTAAATCAGATACTTATATAAAATTTCAGATAAGAGCTGGGGCAACTATTTCTGAACTAAACTCATCTCAGTTTACAGGTCCAGGAAATGCAACTGACACATACTATACTTATAATGGTCAGGAGATTGAGAACATAACAAATGTCCGTTACATTCAGTATAAAGCCTATTTACTTACAGATAATGATTATTATTCACCTGAATTAAGTAGGGTAAAATTTACATATACATCACTTTATGAAAGCAAAAGAGAAGATGAGAGATTATACACATTTCCAAATCCGTATATACCAAGTGAAGGAGATTTATCAATTAGATATTCTCTTGAGGAGCCAGTAGAGGTTGAAATAAAGATTTATACACCAGAAGGAAGAGAAATATGGAGTAAAACCACAAAAGGAGAAGAAGGCTGGAACATAGTAAAATGGGATGGCAGAGATAACAATGGCAGAAAAATGGGAAGTGGTGTATATTTTTGTGTCATAAAAAAGAAATATCGTGGAGAGGAAAAATTTGTCCGAAATACAATATTACTGGTTAAATAATTCTCTATTCTAAACATTTAAACATAGGGATTATATAACTAAGAGGAGGTTAAAATTATGGAGAAAAAAATTAAGATTTTGGTTTTCTTTATAATAATTTTTGAGATAGCAGGATGGACTTATGGTTCATCTTTAAAACAATCTGATGCATTTTTGAATGAAGGTTTAAGCATCAAAGCCTTAGCACTTGGTGGCTCTTACATTGGTATTGAAGACGATGTATCTGCAATTGTATATAATCCTGCATCATTGGGATTATTAAAGAATAAACAATTTTTCGGAGCATATTCCCAAAATACAATTACCAAAATGAATAAGATATTTTTGGGTTATGCTAATTTAATTGATTATAATATAAACTATGGAATAGCGTTATTAAGAGAAAGCATTGAAAGTATAGAAGGGTATAATAGTTCGTGTGAACCAACAGGCGAAGTTATTGCTAATAATGAAACAATAGGAGTAATAAGTGCAGGGATAAATATTATAAGCAGATTAGCAGGGGGAATAAGTTTAAAGATACTGTCACAGCAATTAGCAGGATACAGTTCTACAGGTGCAGGAATAGATATAGGGTTATACTGGATGCGCAAAGAGACGGTTAAACATTCTATAATTGAAAATATTATATACAATTTTGAAGCAGGATTGGCAATAAAAAATATTTTAGGACCTACTTTAAAATTAAAGGTAGAAGAAGAAAGAGAACCAATAGAAATAAGATGCGGATTAGGATATACATCTGATGTATTAAATCTTATAGTGCAGAGAAGTAGTGCATTAATAACAGTAGAAGGAGTATACAGAGAAGACACAAAGGATATAGAATGCTTAGCTGGAGTTGAATTAAAGATAATGGAGCAGATAAGATTAAGAGTAGGATATGGATTAAAAATAATAAGAGGTGGATTAGGAGTAACTCTTGATAAATTTGAATTTAATTATGGATATATAAATAATAAATATTTAGGTGATACACATAATATAGGAATAACCATAAGATTTAATGATTTAACTGGAGAAAGAGCAGATAGATTATATGAAAAAGGGATGCAAAAATATTATAAAGGAGAATATGAGGAAGCGTTAAAATATATGGAAAAAGCAATAGAAATCTCACCGAATGATATAAGGATACAAAAGAAAGTAAACAATATCAAAAGAAAAATAAAGTCAAAGAAAAGGTAAAAAAAAGTAAAAAAGGAAGTAAAAAAGAATTCACACAATAAAAGTATCCAGGAATTAATAGAGGAATTACCTGCAGAAGAGAGAAAAAGGGTAGAATTTTTATATTATGAAGGAAAAAGAGGGACGGTGCACAACTTTATTAACTTTATTAATAATTTTTCAATAGAAACTAAGCAAATTTTTTTGCAGGAGTAAAGGAAAGTTTGTGTATAATAGGGGTTGTTCTAAAATTAATTTGTAATTTTCGCATAAAATTACAATTGTAGGGAACAGCCAGGGCTGTTTCTACTTTTAAAATTTATTTAACACACTTTCTTTAAAGCTATTGACAGACTTATTTAAAGTATTATATTATTTATTGAATAATAAAGACAATAGGGAGTTATAAAAATTATGAATTATAATGAAAGAATAACTGTTAATCCAAATATTATGCTGGGGAAACCAATTATAAAGGGAACACGAATTACTGTTGAATTAATATTGAAAAAATTATCAGAAGGTATGAAACCAGAGGAAATTATTGAAGCATATCCTATTTTAAAATTAGAGGATATATTTGCAGCATTATCTTATTCAGCAGATGTGATTTCAAAGGAGGAACTTATTGCAGTTTAAGATACTTGCTGACGAGGGAGTAAAGGAAAGTTTGTGTATAATAGGGGTTGTTCTAAAATTAATTTATAATTTTCGCATAAAATTATAATTGTAGGGAACAAGTATACTTGTTCCCTACCAACTTTATTATATTCTATATATTTTATTCCCATTTCAACAGGCATAAAGCCTGTTTCTACATTTTTTTAGAAAAACTGAATTATTATTCTTTATATTAAAGAGAATACCCTATAGAAAAAGAATGAAGCAAAGACTTTTCACTTTCTTTTAATAATTTCATTGCATAGTCAATTTTAATATTATTATATTCTACTCCAACCCCTGCTGCGATATTAGAAGAAACCATCTGTTTAGAGGAAATACTATATCCTATTCTGCCAAATATCATCTTCTTAAAGCTATATTCTGCTCCAATATTAATTTTTGAAGTAGCATCATAAACAAATTCTGCCATAGGAAAAAGGGAATGATGTGTTGAAAATAGATGAAATGTATAACCTGCACCTATTCGTATTTTAAATGGCAAGCTACTTCTTTCTTGAATATATTCTGCGCCAAGACCTATATTTTGAATGCTTAGCCCATAAATTATTTTATTTTTACCAAGGTCGTATAATCCACTTAATCCTGCATCAATAGCAAGACTATTTCCAGAGAATGTATAGATTTTACTTGAAATATATTTTATTGCTATTCCCGAATATAGCCCTATTTCGCTTTTTTGAATAATTTTTAATCCACTACCAATTTGCAATAAAAATTCACTTATGCTTAATTTATCAGATGAAATTGTTCCATCATTTAAAACATACTCAAAATCTTGTGAATTGAACATTGCTACAGAACAACCAATTGGTGGAATATTATTAAATTTGTATCCTATATTTCCAATAAAATAAGAAGTATCAAATATCCAGGGTATATATGAAAGATTTGCATTTAAACTATTCAAAGTTCCAATTATACCCGGGTTTTGCTGAATAAAATTTACTTTACCAAACTGCATTACACTATTATTAGCCACACTGATACCTTCTGCACTTGTGGTATCCATCATCAAAATGGGAGAACTTTTAATTGAACCTGATCCACTATATAAGAATGTTACACTTAATAAATTTGCAACTAAAAAGATAATAATTATTTTTTTCATTTTTTCACCTCACATAATTTAATTTTTCTAAATTCCTAAGATACAAAGTTTCGTAATGAAAATGCTTGGTCAACCTCCATCATCATTAGATTATATTTATTCTATTTAACAACTAAAATTTTGAATGTTTTTTCAAAGTTATTTGACTTTATTTTGATAAAATATATATTAGGTTCCAAATATTTCCCATCAACATTTCCGTCCCATTCAAAAATATCGCCAGCATTATAATGTTTAGAGCTCCATTCTTTGACAAGCTCACCTAAAATATTATAAACTCTGATTTCATATTCATTATCATCACGAAATACGAACCGTATCTTATTTTGTGAATTATCAGCAAGATTTAAAAGAGTATTATATATACCTGCTGCTTGAGAAGCTTGCTGTACAATTTCATAAGATGCTGATTTGGTAGTTTCTCTATTTCCTACTTTATCTACACCAAAATATTTTATTGTGCAGCTTTGATTAATTACAAATGGAGAAGTATATTCATAACTTGATGTAGCTTGAGGCTCCTCACCATTAACAGAATAATAAATTTTTGAATCTGGCTCTGAGACATTAAACTGGACAGTAACTTTTTCAACAAACACTTTATCTGGTGAAGGAGAAATAGTTGTAACAGGTGGCAATGCATCAACCAAAATACCATCGCTCCACGCTGAAAAATCACTCTGTAAGCCTGCACCATTTATTGCTGCAACACGCGCATAATATGTTTTGTTATGTTCTCCTGTAATTGTATAATTTGTAGAAAATACATTCTTGTCAAAAACATCAGGTGAATTTGTTGATGTCCCAACTTGCAATCTATAAGCTTTGATTCCACTTGCACTATCAGTAGTTGATGTCCATATAAACATCACATTTGCATCACTTATATCACCCTCATCTTGTGGAATTCCTGGTAGGACAGACGGTGGAGCCGCATCAACTTTCACACCATCGCTCCAAGCTGAATATTTACTCCTTAATCCAGCTCTATTTATTGCAGCTACTTTAGCCCAATAACTATTACCATCAACACCAGGATGATATGTGTAATTTGTTGTTGTAATATTGTCATTGCTAAATACAGTTCCACCTATATTTGTATTCGTTGAAATTACAATACAATAATTTGACACACCGCTTTCTGGATCATTTGCCTTTGTCCAAGAAAAATATACATTTGTGCCTGTCCATTCTCCTTCATCTTGAGGTGTCCCTGGAATTGATGGCGCATTTGTATCAACTGTTATGCCGTCACTCCAATCTGAATAACCACTCCAATGATTTAACTTATCTATTGCACAAACACGGGCATAATATGTATTTCCGTGCTGACCTATAAAATTTGTGTTGGTAGAACCAACAAAACCATTAAAAACATTGCTCATACCTATTCCAGTGCCAATTTGAAGCTTATAATTTGAAACGCCTATACCATTATCAATTGATTTTGTCCATTTGATATTTATATTAGTATTTGTAGTATATCTACATTCAAATTGAGGGACACCAGGAACTGTAGGGGCACCTACATCAACTTTCACACCATCGCTCCAAGCTGAATATTTACTCCTTAATCCAGCTCTATTTATTGCAGCTACTTTAGCCCAATAACTATTACCATCAACACCAGGATGATATGTGTAATTTGTTGTTGTAATATTGTCATTGCTAAATACAGTTCCACCTATATTTGTATTCGTTGAAATTACAATACAATAATTTGACACACCGCTTTCTGGATCATTTGCCTTTGTCCAAGAAAAATATACATTTGTGCCTGTCCATTCTCCTTCATCTTGAGGTGTCCCTGGAATTGACGGCGCATTTGTATCAACTGTTATGCCATCACTCCAAGCTGAATAACCACCTTTATCAAATAAATTTGTTCCACATACCCTTGCATAGTATGTTTTTCCATGCTTTGCACCTTGAAATGTATAATTTGTTGCACTACCAACATTACCAGAAAATACAGGATTTATTGCAGATTTGTTTGTATTTATTTGAAGAAAATAACCAATTGAATTTTTATTAATTATTGTTCCTTTTGTCCAATTAAATGTAATATTTGTTACTGAAATATACTTACCCTGATCAGTTGGGGTAGATGGTGTACCAATAATTTTCAAATTAGCTCTGCCATTACCGTATTCATTGTCTTTACCTGATATACCCATATCAACTGCATTATTTTCAAGATATCTTCTTACAAAATTATTATTTGATGAAGGGTAAGCACTCCAGACAATTGCAGCAGCACCTGCAACAGATGGTGATGAAGCAGAAGTGCCATAAAACCGTCCATAAGTAAAATTAGTTACACCATCCGTGCCAGAAATATCAGGTTTTGTTCGTCCATCCTGAGTCGGTCCTCTTGAACTAAAATTTTCTACAGGACCTGTTGTCCAGTTATTATAAGCAATAGCACCTACAGTAAAAACACCAACAGCATCAGCAGGTGCCATTAAACTTTTCTCCGGCGTCTGATTCTCAAAATCTTCATAAAAACTGAATAATTGCAATTCTTTATCAGCACCACTCCATTTGTATATTCTGACACCATAAAATGCATTTGTTGGAGCATATATTGTTATTGCTTCTGTAGGGTCATCATCACCGTCCTGCCAGTTATCGGACCAATCTTTAAGTACCCACGAACTTCCATCCCAATAGTACAGTTCAAGGTCATAATCATTTCCACTTGCACCCCATGTATCGTTCCAGCATAAGAACACACAAATTGGATACCCTGCTGGAATATACCCTAATTCATTTATTTCCCCATTTGTTGAGGGACCAGTGAACTCGTGATACTTATCACTATCACTATTTGTAAACATTCCCTGCCAATGTCTTTGGGCAGAATTGCCAGCTGAATTCACCCATAGAATACCATTAGCATTAGCATCATTTGCAATATCACAGATGAGACCTGTCCCATCACCCCATTCAGTGTTCACCCATCCCACTGAATGGTTTATTATATGGATATTACTTGCTATACAATAATCCTTAGCATTACCTAAATCTCCCTCATCAGCAATTTTTAATAAATATAATTGAGCATTTGGTGCCATTTCATAAATAATCTCAGCAACAGCTGTGCCGTGTTCACTATCATTTGTTAATCCGAAGCCACTAAAATCACTTGTAATCACATTATTAGGTAATTCACCATTAGCAATTGCAGAAGAAAGATTTGCAAACCCAACATCTATAATAGCTACCTTTATTCCCTGACCCTTATATCCATTACTTATAGCAACATCAGCACCTATTAAAGATATCTCCTCACCATTTATAGTATGTGGAAATGGTTTATATGGCTTTCGGACTTTCTTGATATTATTAATCTTATTCAAGTTTTTTATATTATTTATACTTATCTTTACTTTTAACAGATTCTTATACTTTGATAATACTTTGCCTTTATTCTGCTCAATCAAATTTTTTATTAAATGTAAATGACTAATATCTTTTGCTTCAACTATCACTATAATCTCATTATCTTTGACCTGAAAACCTTGAGATTTTGCAAATTTAAGTGCAACAGCATTTCCTTTGTTTTCTGCTAAATCCATAAGTTGAATTAATGAAAAAGAAAGTTTATTATACTTTTTTGCCATTTCCTTTAATTTTTTTACTTTGTTTTTGTTAATCCCTGCTTTAACAGGTTTTAATGTTTCAGCAATAGAGGAAATATTAAAATTTATCAATATCGCAAAAATTACCCAATATTTAAAAAAATTTTGTCGTATTCTCATCATAGCTCTTCCCTCCTTTGTTTTAATAAAAATGTTTAGGGGTTATAATTTATTTATATATAAAAAATTATATTTTTTAATATTCTTTGATTTACATACACTTTTTAGCTATATTTTTTAATATATAGCACCCTCTAAACTTTTTAAATATGATTCCAAACAAAACTCACAAGGAGCCCCTTCCTTGGTTTTACAATTGCCTTTATTTTTATATAATATACAACATTTTTTCTCAAATGTCAAGTTTTTTTTGTAAACAAATAATAAAATTTCTGTTTTTTTACTTTTAATTCCACATTTTCAGATGAAGCACCAGGATAGACTACTGGAATATAAAATTTTTTTATCAACAATTTATTTCACAGGAAGTTTTGAAACCAGCACCCCGGGTGTTTCTATACTGCCATAATATAAAGGGGAATTATCTATTTTCTCTATATCATTTAAAAGTTCAAACAGATTACCAGCAATCATACAATCTTTTATTCTTCCAACAATCTCACCATTCTCAATTAAAAATCCCAAATCTATATTCACTGAGAATTCGCCAGCTAAAATATTACTCTGCCCTGCCCCTAAAAATTGGTCAATTAAAATTCCTTTTCTTATTCCTTTTATTATTTTTTCTCTGTTCTCTACAAAAGATTTATCTTCAACTGTAAAAAATATATTTGTATGTCCTGGTGATGGTAATGAAACATAGGAGCGCACAGAATGCCCATTTGAAACAGATTTAAGCTTGCCTGCAGTTTGAATATCAAGTAAAAATTGTTTAATAACCCCTTTTTCAATAAGATATATTGGCTCTGATTTTATCCCATCACCATCAAAATTTCTTGAATATGGATAACCTATCTTTAATGGGTCATCCAATATTGTTACTGGTTTTTTAAAAAATTTTCTGCCTTTTTTATCAGTAAAAAATGATATCTTTTTATAAATAAGGTTTCCATCAAAACTTTTAATTAGCATACTTAAAATTGTGGAAAAAGATTTGGGTGTAAAAAATACAGGATAATATCCTGGCTCTATTTTTGTTACATTCTTTGCACTGTTAAATAAAAATTTGATTCGTTCAAAAATTTTATTTATAAGATTTGGTAAATCTTCATTTTCTTTCAAATCTTCCTGCTCCCATATCTCAATAAAGTTATTTTCTTCTGCTTTAAAAATCCAGCCTGTAATACTGAATCTTGTCTTTCTCTCTTTTAAGTTCAAGCTACTGGAATTTATTAACTCATTCTTTATTATATTTTTCTCCACAATAACATTTGTTTTTATATCATTATCCAAAGAAGAAAGTAAAGATAACAAGTGTTTACCCAATTCTATCATTTTTTTGGAGTTAATAGAAGTGATGTTATCAGAAAAAATTTTTAAATCTTTAAAATCAAACCTTTTATTAGGAAACTCAAAATAACATTTTTCACCAAAAGCTGAAAGTTTCAAAGCGTTTTCAATTGTGGAATCAATATTTCCGAAATTATTTGAAGCAGAGAATCCTATTTTATTATCTTTAATAAGACGAATTCCATAACCTTTTTCCAATCTTCTATCAACTAATTTAAGTTTATTATTTTCAAAATTTACAGTTTCAGATTCAAGTTTCTGTAGATAAATATCAAAATTTTTTACTCTGGTTTTTATTTTATCGCATATATTTTCCATAGGTTATAGCTCCGAATTAAGTAAAGGAACAAGCAAATATTGGTTGGTATGTAAAATACCGCACTACAGATCAAATTATATTTTGCGACTATATTTTATATTCCACCGATAAGAACATTTTTTATTTTAATATGAGGTGCACCTGTTGAAACAGGTAAAGGCGACTGTCCTGCCTTTCCACATCCACCAAGTCCACCAAAAAGTTTCAAATCATTACCTATCATCTCAATATTTTTAAGAGTTTCAAAAACATTTCCTGTAAGCACCACATTTTTAAGAGTTTCTTGAATTTTCCCATTTTTAATTCTATATGCTCTTGCAGCAGAAAAAGTAAACATTTCAAGGTTTGTCTGACCACCTCTATAATCAACAGCATATATCCCATCATCCACAGAATTTATCATTTCCTCAAATGAGTATTTCCCTTTATCAATATAAGTATTTGTCATTCTAACAATTGGCTGATGGAAAGCATCTATAGCGCGGGCATTACCTGTAAGTTCTTCCTTCATTTTATACGCAGTTTCTCTTGAATGTAGTCTGCTATTAAGGATTCCATTTTTAATAAGGTATGTTTTCTGTGGTATAACACCCTCGTCATCTATAAAAATAAATCCTGCCTCACCCTGTATAAAACCTTCATCAATAATATTCAAATCATCTGTTCCAAACCTTCTTCCAATTTGCATAATATTTTTTAATCTTTCATTTTCATAAATAAAATCTGCTTCTGAAAGATGTCCAAATGCCTCATGAGCAAAAACACCTGCAAGTTTTTGGTCAAGAACCACTGTATAATATCCCCCTTCAATCTGTTTTGCATCAAGCATATCTTCAGCTATCTTCCCTATATTATCTACAACTTCATCTAAATCCTTCACCACTTCATAACCTTTATATCCACCAAAAGATTCAGATGCAGTCTGTATATTATTTCCATCTTTTGCTACAGCATAAATCAAAATTCCTGTAAAAATTTTATCCTGTGTTATCAGGCTTCCTTCGGTATTGCCATAATATAATTTCTCTTCCCTATCTGCATAAAAAATTTTCCGATTCTGTAATCTTTTATGCTTTTTTAATATTGAATCATATTTCATAGCCAATCCATATTTTTCTTCTAATGAAACATCTAAAGGATTAATCTTAAATTCAGTTCTATAATGGGCTTTAACTGGTTTAAATGGCAAAACCTTCCTTTTCTCTTTTATATAAAGAGAAATAGTATTAGCTTGCTCCTCTGCCATTTTAATGTAAGTCTCAAGTAATGATATATCATTAAATGAAACAAATCCCCATTGCCCATTTTTTAGAACCCGAATATTTCCCCTTAAAACTTCTTTTGTTTCAAGCTGCTCTATTTGGCTATTTGAAAGAGAAAAAGAAGTAACTTTTTTGTTTTCAATATGAATTTCAGCAAACTCTGAATTACTTTTTTCCAGAATCTTTTTTATTTTTATTTCCATACCATTCATTACTTTCCGGCATTATTGTTAAACTTGTATTTTTATTAATCTTTTGAATCAATAGATATTTTAAAATTATAGGGTTCTCTTTAATATACTTTCCAATGACCTGAAATTCTGTTAATTTTTCTGCATAAGAATAAAGTCTATCAATACTCAAAAAATAAGGAATATGTTTTGGAATAACTTCTATATTAATAATTTCAATTCCTTTCTTTTGGGCTTTCTCATTTAATATATCTGAGATCTCTTTTTCTATTGACTGGAAGCTTTTTCTAAAATCCATTCTTTTTGCAAGGATATAATCCACTTTTTTATCTAAAAATTCCTGTAATATCATTTTAAAATAATTTTCTATCATCTGCTTTGTAGAAAATTCAGAGGCAAGAGTAATAAATTTTTGTTTATTAATCTTCCATTTTAAATTTATGCGTAGATATACATTTTCAATTTCTTTATGAAAGATTACGATTTTCTTTTTAACATCAAATTTAGACTTTTGAAAGTTAAGAGGTAATTTTACAACCTTTGTATTAAATGGTATTCCTTTTTGCCATACAAAATTAATTCTTTTGTAAAAATTTTTGTGTAATGTGCCGGAAGTTTTAGATTTAACAATACATCTATAACCCTCCGGAACAATTAAAATTGATGTTACAAAGAAATATCCCGCTACAAATATAATTAGTAACAAAATGAATCTTTTAAATATTTTTTTCATTTAACTATTCTGCAATTGTTGATATTGCATGTTTATATATTAACAGATTCTTTCCTTCTTTTTCAACAAGTATAGTAAAGTTATCAAAAGTTTTAACTTTTCCTTTAATTGGCAAACCATTCACAAGATAAAATGTTAATTCTTTTTTATTTGCTTTTGCATTACTGAGGAACTCATCCTGCATAGAAACTTTTTTGGAACTTTGCATAACCAAATTAACCTCCCATTTAGTTAAAATTTATATTTTCAATCCATCTTTCAATTAACTCCTGAATTTCATTAAACTGTTGTGGAGAAAACCATTTGATATCTTTTTCTTTTCTAAACCAGGTAAGTTGTCTTTTAGCGTAATGTCGCGTTTTTTTCTTGACATTTTCAATTGCGGTCTCAAGTGAAATCTTTCCCTGAAGATAATCTATTACATCACTATATCCTATCCCTCTTTTTTTAATAATATCTTCAGAATAGCCCATATCAAGAAGTCTTTTGGTCTCATCTACAAGTCCATTTTGAAACATTTTTTCTGTTCTTTGATTAATTTTCTCATAAAGTTTCTTTCTCTCAATATTAAGTCCAATCCATAAGGCATTGTATTGAGGAATCTTTATATGAGCTTCACAAAATTTTGAAAATGGTGTACCTGTAAGTTTATAAACTTCCAAAGCGCGGATAATTCTTATAGAGTCATTTGGTGATATTTTTGTAGCATATTGTGGATCTACTTCTTTTAATTTTTCGTAAAGATATTTAATACCTTTTGAATCAGTTAATTCTTTTAGTCTTTTTCTCAAAACAGGGTCTCTACCTGGGGCATCTGATAATCCATAAATCAATGCTCTTATATAAAGTCCTGTTCCACCAACCACAAATGGAATTTTTTTTCTTTTATATAAATCATTAATTATTCTTTCTGCTCTTGTTTTAAATTCGCACGCTGAAAAATCTTTATCTGGTGTAATTATATCAATCATATAATGTTTTACAATATTTAATAATTTTTTCTCAGGCTTTGCTGTACCAATATCCATATATTTATAAACCTGCATTGAATCAGCAGAGATAATTTCACCGATTTTTACGGCTAATTTTACAGAAATCTCTGTTTTCCCTGAAGATGTGGGACCACATATAATAATTAAGGGCTTCTTATTCACCTTTCTTATATTTCACTTTCTCTGAAAGAATATCATTTATAATAATAGCAACTCTTTTATCCCTATCTTTCTCAGAATATTCAGTAAGAAGTTCAGGCTGTGCTTCTATTTTATCAGCATATCTCATCATAGCTACTGAAGTTTCATATTTATTTTTATTGAATTTCAACACTTTATCCAACGGAAATTTCATATTATAACTACCTCCCATATCTGAACTGTTGAAAAGAAACTAATCGTGACTTCTAAATTTACACATTATTTTTTATAATTTCAACTATTTTATTTACTGTCTCGTCCAATTTATTGTTTATTACCACATAATCATAATATTTTTTATATTTCATTTCTTTTTCTGCATTTTTAAGTCTAACTTTTAAATCTTTTTCATTCTCAGTTCCGCGTTGCTTGAGTCTTTTTTCAAGTTCATTTAAAGATGGAGGTGCAAGAAAAATAAATATTCCATCAGGATATTGCTTCATTAAATTACATCCACCTTTAACATCAATATCAAGGAGACAATGAAACCCTGAATTAAGTGTTTTCTCAAGAAATTCTTTTGAAGTTCCATAATAATAATTATGGACTTTTTGCCATTCAACAAAATAATTTTCTTTTATCAAGCTTTTAAACTCTTTCTCACTCACAAAAAAGTAATCAAAACCATCTTTCTCGCCTGCTCTTTTGGGCCGAGTAGTAGTAGAAATAGAATATTTAAGATTTTTTATATTCTTTAAAAGTTCTTTACATATTGTAGTTTTGCCTGTACCCGATGGTGCAGAAATCACAATAACTTTTCCTCGCTTCATTCCCATTCCCTTTATTCTATATTTCGCACCTGTTCCTTTAATTTTTCAATGCTTTCTTTTATCTTTATAACATTTTTTGTAACTTTAACATCAGCAATTTTTGAGCTAACAGTATTTATCTCTCTTAACATCTCTTGAAGGAGAAATTCCATCTGCCTTCCAGAAGGTTGAGATGCCCTTAAATAATCTTTCATTTGCATAATATGACTTTCTATTCTTTCGGTTTCTTCATTGATATCAATTTTATCGGCAAACAATGCTACTTCCATTAGTATCCTATTTTCATCATATTTCTTCGCATCTATTAAATCCAGAACCTTTTTCTTAATTCTTTCTTCATATTTTTTCATAATTATAGGAAGTTGTTTTTTTATCTTTTTGAGATTTGTTCTTATTTCGCTTAAAAGAAAAATAAAATTTTTATAAAGAATCTTCCCCTCCTTTGCTCGCATTTTATTTAAATTATTCAATGCTTTAAGAATACCATTTTCAATTGTTCGGTTATATTCAATATGCTGCGTCTGGTAAGTAACTTTTAGCATTCCATTTATTTTTAAAAGCTCGGTAATATTTACTTGGGAGTTCATATTGTATTTTACATTTATATGCTTTAAAATTTTAATATATTCCTCTAACAGAGGATAATTTACTTTTATATGAGGTTTTGTTTGAGGTAATTCTTCAATCCATAAATTAAACTCAACTTTTCCGCGATTTATTTTATTATGAACAAGGTCCACAATTTTTGGTTCAGTATGAATTAATTCTTGAGGCAGATTTATCTTTATATCAAGGAACCTTGAATTAACTGTTTTTATATTTACTATAAATCGGAAATTATTATAAACGAATTCATTATATCCAAAACCTGTCATACTCTTAATCATTTGGGGTTCACCTCATCTTCTTAGTTTTAAGAAAAATAAGTCCTGTGCCACTAATCAATGCGAGCGCTGCACCAAAAAGAAATGCGAACTTTACACCAACTGAATCCCATAATACACCCATAATTACACTTGCAGGAAATGCTGTAATTCCTACAGTTGTATGAAATACACCATAAGCTGTTGCTCTAATGTTAGATGGCACAAGATCTGCAACATAAGCTCTGAAATTTACCTCAATTATACCATAATATATTCCATAAATTATAAATAAAATCCATACCTGGAAAGCAGCATTAGCAAATGCGAATCCAACATATACAAGAGTGTAAATCATAAAACCAATAATAATAACAGGTTTTCTGCCTATTTTATCCGACAATATACCACTGGGAGTTGCTGCAATAGTATAAACTACATTAAATATCAGCCATAATATTGGAATCATTTTAGGTGAAATATCTACAGTTATAGCACGAAGTATAAGAAAAGCACCAGAAGAATTGCCAAGTGTAAATATTGCAGAGAGTATAACGAATAATTTAAATTCTGGTGTAAGGTTTTTAAAAATTATCTTTACTTTTTGAGCTTTTGACTTTGATGTAATTCTTTCTTTTACAAAGAAAAGTACTACAGATACAGCAATAACACCTGGAATAAATGAGATAAGAAATATAGTGCGATAATTATTATTAACAAGTGGCAGTAGAAGAAATGCTGTAAGAGGTCCAAAAACAGCTCCAAGTGTATCCATTGCTCTATGAAATCCAAAAGCTCTGCCTCTTATATTTTCATTAATAGAATCTGCTATTAAAGCGTCACGAGGTGAAGTCCGAATACCCTTACCTACTCTATCCAAAAATCTAACAAAAAGGACATGCCAGGCTCTTGTAGCAATAGAAAAAAATGGCTTTGTTATAGTAGAAAGTGTATAACCTAAAAATACTAAAAATTTTCGCTTCTTTATTTTATCTGAAATATAACCTGAAAATACTTTTAATATACTTGCTGTAGTCTCAGCAATTCCTTCAATAAGTCCAATCATTCCTCTACTCGCCCCTAATGTTGTAGAAAGGAAAAGAGGTAATAAAGGATAAATCATTTCTGTGGATAAATCAGTAAAAAAACTTACAAATCCAAGCATAAATACATTTTTAGGCAGCCATTTCTTTTTATTCCTTTTATTCATTTTGTAATACCTTTTGATTTATTTTTTGAACACTTTTTCACAAATTATTGATTTAATCGCTTAAATAATATAGTTGGGAATCTCTAAACCTCCTAAGAAATTTTAATTCATATTATTTCAGTTAGTGCCTCATCTCTGTGCATCTCTGTTGTTTATTAGATAGAGTTAAAACCATTGTCTGTTGAATTATATAAAATTTATTCATTTGATTACAATCCAATTTAAATGTTTTAGTCATAATTTATTAATATTTAAAAAGAAGTCAATAAATAATTACTTGACATCTTCTTTAGATTAGAATAAACTTTATTCAAGAACAAATTTGGGGAAAGTTCAAATTTTATGTTGGAGGGTATAAAATGAGTGGCGAAATTGAGAAAGCAAAGCAATATCATATTGGATTAAAAGAAGGGGATGTAGGAAAATATGTTTTACTACCGGGTGATCCGGCGCGTGTGAGCAAAATTGCATCCTATTTTGATAAAGCAAAGAAAATTGCAGAAAATAGGGAATATACTACTTATACTGGAGAAATTGATGGGATCAAAATCTCTGCGACATCAACCGGGATAGGATGTCCTTCTGCAGCAATTGCAATTGAAGAGCTTATAAAAGTTGGCGCTAATACATTTATAAGAGTAGGCACAGCTGGGTCACTTCAAAGCGAAGTGCAAGTAGGAGATGTTGTAATTGCAACCGGGGCAGTAAGACAGGAGGGCACATCAATACAGTATGTCCCGCCAATATATCCCGCAATACCACATCCTGAAGTTATGCTGGCTTTAAAAAAAGCTGCAGATAGGCTAAATTTTAGAGCACATCTTGGTATTACACATACAAAAGACGCTTTTTACACAGAAGGTAATAAAGAGCTACCAATGGCAGAAATTGTTGAGCAAAACTGGAAAATATGGGAAAGAGCAAATGTATTATGCACCTCAATGGAAGAGGCAGCACTCTTTATAATAGGTTCAATAAAAAAAGTTCGTGTTGGTTCTATTCTTGCTATTATCGGCTCAACTTGGAATGATTCACCAATTGAAAAAAAAGTAGGAATTGATGAATCTATCCAAATTGCAATTGAAGCAATAAAAATCTTAGAGAAAGAAAAAATTTTTTTAAAATAATTACTTGAATATTCTCTCAAAAAAGTTATAAGTCTCTATATCTACTGAAGTCTGTAACTTTTTTTTATCCATTAAATAGAGCACATAATCTTTTACAAATCTCTTTTCTAATACATTAGGCTCAATGCCTCTGTTTCGTTTTAGTAAGTGATATCCTGCTTTAACATCATGTAATGTGTCAGAATGCCATTTAAATAATGCAAATGCTTCATATATTGGCAAAAAATTTGAGCTGTAAACTGGCGCAATAAGCAAGTTATTTTCTTTATTATAAAAAGATTTTTTTGTGAATGGCAAAAGTAAAATTTTAGGAATATCTTTCTTTCTTGCCAAAAGATGTTTAATTATTTTTTCCTCTTTTTTGTAAAGTGATTCCAAATTTTCAATAAATCCTTCATCTATAATTATCGCACTTTCTTGAAATGGAAGGAATTCATCTGAAGAACAGGTTTCTATTAAAGTGTTCAATATAAATGAAATTTTATATAAAACCTGCTGTTTCTTCTCGTTATCCATAATTCTATCTTTTTCTGTAAATTTCTGTAAAAAATTTTCTTTCTGATTTAAATAAAAGAGGACTTCACCTTCTTTATTTAAGATTGTTTCTATAGCTTTATTAATTTTTCTTATTTCTTGCACAATTTTAGGATAGCGCTTAACAAAATTTGAAAGAATAGTTTCCCGCCATTCATTATCGTCTTCTATCTCCTTTTCAAGCCTTATTAAGTTATCTCGCTCTTGAGGAGAAATTGCCTGACCTGTTTTTCTTTTAAAATTATACTCTGCAATATGTGGAATTTCCTGTTCAAGCTTTGTGCTTTGAGTTATATATTTTTTAATATCTTGATTTGTTTCACCACCAAGACTAAGTAAAAGCTTTTCACGAATTTTTGATAATTCCATTCTCTCTTCTTCAAGTTTAAATAACTCTTTTTCATATTCTTTTTTAGATTCTTTCTCTTTAAGGAAATTTTTCAGTCCTGTAAAGATTTCTATCTCATTCTTTATAAAATCTGTTAAAAAAAGGATTTTATTAAAGGTTTTATCTTTTTCTTTGTTATGTATAATATCATATATTTTCTCATATAATGTATTTCCTGATTTAAAAAGTCTTAAATCAAGCCAGAGAAAATCTATAAAAAGTTTTTCAATTAGTGAAAACTCTATAGGCTTAAGATTATTTATATTATCTAATTTTTTGGTAATTATAAAATTTAGAATTTTCAAAAAAATTTCTTTTATTTTTTTCTGAAGTTGTAGATTTTGGGTATTAACAAGTTCCGAAAGATTCTGCTGCAATTTATTTATACTATCTTTATCTATTTCTGGGAATACATCTGGGAAATACAAAAGTATGTTTAATTTTAATGCTTCTTTTTCCATCTATTTAGTTGTTATTATAATATATTTTTATTAAATATCAAGCTAAAATTTTGTAATATAACATAGTTATTGAGGACCAAACGGAAGAGAAGCAACAATTTGCCGAAAGGGGGAGTTGAACCCCCACGGGCTTATGCCCACGGCACCCTGAATGCAGCGCGTCTGCCAATTTCGCCATTTCGGCTATTTATATATTTATGTTATAGTTCCATAAAAGTCACTTATCTGTTCCCTATAATATTTCAGAGGTGGTGACATTATCTCTATATTTAACTTCTCTGCTAATTTTTTCGCTTCTGAATCAGCATAAGGAGTTATAATTAATCGTCTTGTAGCTTTTCGTTTATGAGTATATTCATATGCAGCAATATTATCTGCAAATGCTTCAACTTGTTCGGCAAATACGCTCCCTTTTATTTCTATAAGTATTAATTTGCCATCTGTAATTACTAAATCTAATTCATATTCTTCCCTTCGTGGATGAATTGCTAATATCTTCTTGTTATAATGCCAATGCCTTACTCTTGCATTAAACTCCTCCTCAAGTATACTTTTCATTCCAATTCTTAAAGCATATTCATTGTCCTTACCCCACCGTCCACCAAGTCCATTAATTCTATCTTCAAAGCTCGTTGTTAAAATTTGTGTGGTCTCATTTAACTTTTTATCAAACTCTTTGGTCATTTTCTTAAGCTTTCTATCAAATTTCTGCGACATATTCTCTAATTTCTTATCAAATTCTCGTGACATATTCTCTAATTTCTTATCAAACTCTCGCGACATATTCTCCAATTTCTCATCAAATTTCTGCGACATATTCTCCAATTTCTTATCAAATTCTCGTGACATATTCTCTAATTTCTTATCAAACTCTCGCGACATATTCTCCAATTTCTCATCAAATTTCTGCGACATATTCTCTAATTTCTTATCAAAGCTCTTTGCAAGTTTAGCAAGTTGAATATCCAAATAAGTTTTTGTTACTATATCAGATTCCTCTACTATAATATGCACAACTTCTTCTCTAAACTTTTTGTCAGTCCGTAACCATCTAAGAAATTTTTCTTGGTCTATATATTCGTTTTTTAAAGCCCTCATATTTTTTAATATATCCTTTTAAAAATTAATGTCAATATATTTTTTAATGTTCCACCTTATGACGCAGGAATGCTGGTATATCATAATTTTCCTCATCCCAGTTGATTAGGAACTGCGGAGCTTTTTCAATAACTTTTTTCTTCATTTCTTTTACTATTCTTTCATCTCTACCCATTGTTGCTTCTTTGACATCCTCTTTCATATATCGTTTAAATGCAGGTTTTTCAAACTCTTTTCCTGTAATAAGTTTAAGATGTGCAGTAGAAAATTTTCGTGGGGTCATTTCTTTTTTATATTCTCTATGCTTAAATCCAGTAGCAACAATTGTAACTTTCACTTCATCAGCCATATTAGAATCAAGCATCTGTCCATAAAGCACATTAGCATTTTCATCAACCTGTTTAGTAATAGCATTTGCTATTTGATTTACTTCGTGAAGGGTCAAGTCTGTTCCACCTGTTATATTAATTAACACACCTGTTGCACCTTCAATAGAATCATTTTCAAGTAAAGGTGAAGAAATAGCAGATTCAACAGCATCTTGTGCTCTATTATCACCTCTACCAATTCCAACCCCCATAATAGCTCTTCCTTTTTCACTCATAATTGTTCGCAAATCAGCGAAATCAAGATTTATGAGTCCTGCACCTGTAATAAGTTCAGCTATACCTTGAACAGCATGTCTTAATACATCATTTGCTAATGCAAAGCTTTCTACATAAGTAGTATTTTTTGATGCAATTTTTAATAAATTGTCATTATTTATGATAATCAAAGAATCTACAGAATCAACCAACTTTGCAATACCATTCTCAGCCTGCACCATTCGTTTTTTACCTTCAAACCCAAATGGTTTTGTAACGACACCCACAACAAGTATTCCCATCTCTTTTGCAATTTGGGCGATAATAGGGGAAGCACCGGTACCAGTGCCACCACCCATTCCTGCTGTTAAAAATATCATATCACTACCCTTTAGCAAGTCAGTAATTGTATCCTTTGATTCAATTGCAGATTTCTCACCAATCTCTGGAATTGAACCTGCACCAAGCCCACCTGTTACTTTGGGACCAAGCTGAATCTTAATTGGAGCTTTTGATGCATTGAGATGCTGAGCATCAGTGTTTGCCGCAATAAACTCCACACCATAAATCCCTATTTCAATCATTCTATTAACAGCATTGCATCCAGCTCCACCTACCCCAATAACTTTGATAATAGTTTGATTTTGTTTTTCTTCTACAATTTCAATCATTTTTATTCCCCTCCTCTTAAAATTTGTTTTTTAGTTCACAATCTAATAGTCTAAAAATATTCTTTAAACCACATACCTAATCTTTTAATAATATTTTTAAACAAATTTTCGCCTGAAGCTCTATAAAGGTTAGGAAAACTTTTATTTTTTGAGCCATAAAGCACTAAGCCAACACCTGTTGCATACAGTGGAGTATTTACAGTATCACTCAGCCCACCAACTTTTTCAGGGATACCGAGCCGAACAGGAATTTCCAGCACTTTTTCAGCAAGTTCAACTGTTCCTTCTAAAAGAGAACCACCACCTGTTACCACAGCACCAGCTGCAATAAGTTCATCAAACCCAGATATTTTTATTTCACGCTGAACAAGTCCGAGTATCTCTTCCATTCTTGGCTGTATTATCTCACTTAAAAATTTTCGTGAAACTTTTTTAGGGGCTCTTCCACCAACTGCTGGAACTTCAATTACCTCTTGGGGGTCAACCATATCTGTATATGCACATCCATATTTCTTTTTAATAATTTCTGCGGACTGGGCTGGAGTTCTGAGTCCAATCGCAATATCATTTGTAACATGATTTCCACCTAAGGCTATAATACCCGTATGCCATATACTTCCATTTAAAAACATTATTATATCAGTTGTGCCACCACCAAGATCAACAAGAACTACACCAAGCTCTTTCTCTTCATTTGTAAGAATTGCTTCTGCTGATGCAAGAGGTTCAAGAACAATATCTTCCACTTCATATCCAGCACGATGCACACTTTTTATTATATTTTCAATAGATGAAACAGCCCCTGTAATAATATGAACTTCTGCTTCCAGTCTGATACCTGACATACCAACAGGATCTTTTATCCCATCCTGGTCGTCTACTATAAATTCCTGTGGTATCACATGGATAACTTCTCTGTCAATAGGAATTGAAATTGCCCTCGCAGCATCCACTACTCTATCCACATCTGCTTGTGTTATTTCATGGGTTCTGGAAGATATTGCAACAACTCCTCTGCTGTTGATTCCTTTTATATGTCCACCTGCAATTCCTGTATACACAGATTCTACTTCAACCCCTGCCATAAGCTCCGCTTCTTCTATAGCTTTACTTATTGATTTTACTGTATTATCTATATTAACAACAACACCTTTTCGTAACCCAAATGAAGGAGCAGTACCAACTCCAATTATATCTATTCTGCCTAACTCATTTATCTGCCCTATAACTGCACATACTTTTGTTGTTCCAATATCCAACCCAGTAATAATTGTTTCATCAGCCAATATAATCACCTCCCTATCCTTGTTTCCATTTTATTACTATATCATTATACTTAAAATCTATATATTCAATTGTATTTAATTGTTTAAATACAACTGTTATAAATGAATTTAGTTTTAAAAACTTTTCAAGTAAAATCTTATTCCCGAAAAATACAGGGATGTTCTTTTCATTTAGAATAATTGTTAATTCTGCTCCACCAGTAGAGTTATCTATATGCAACTCTGCAATCAGCCTCCCAAAATTGTAAATCTTTTTATTTACTTTGGCTAAAATATCCAGAATTTTTATTAAATTTTTATCATTTATTTTTTCACCCAATATAATTTTTTCTGAAGTTATTCCTGTAATTACTGGCAAATCAAAATTAGAAATTCTATCGCCACCACCTATTACATATCCCTCTTTATCTACTTCATAAAGCTTATATAAGATTTCTTCTTTTACATTAACAAGTGCTATAGGATTTCTTTCTTTTATTGAAATAAGAAGAATATTTGGTAACTTGCGTTTAACTGAGACATACTTAATTCTTGGATGAAGTTCAAGTTTTTTTTCAAGTTCTTTTAAATTTACTTCAAAAATATTCTTGATATTAATAAGCTCACCAGCTTGCAAAATTTCATTTGTAGTTAAAATCTTATTTCCTTCTATCACTATGTTGTTAATACCAAAAATGTGCGTGCTTTTGAGAAATAACATTATTCTTTGCATTAGTAATATTAAAGCAAAAATAATAACAGATATAGCAACTATTCTGGACAAATTATATAATCTTTTTTTCATCTTTATCTGCTTAAATTTTTCGGTCCATTTCTCATCTTTTAAATATTTTTCAATTTCAGGGTTCATAAAATTTCTTTTACCATATATTTTCTTTTAATAAAAGCACTTTGCAATATTATTTCAACAAGTTCGTCAAATTCAATCCCATCAGTTTTGGCTTCTGCTGGCAAATCACTTGTTTCTGTCATACCTGGTATTGAATTGACTTCTAAGACATAAATATTTCCCTCTTGGTCCACAACCATATCAACTCTTGATACGCCATAACACCATACGGCTTTATGAGCTTTTACTGCAAGCTCTTTTACTTTTTCAGTAATTTCAGCATTTAATTCAGCCGGCAAAATAAATTTTGTTTTACCTTTTGTATATTTTGCTTCATAATCATAAAAATCACTTTCAGGCAACAGTTCAAGAATTGGTAAAGCTTTTATTTGTTTATTCACTTCTATAACTCCAACTGTTATATCTTTCCCTCTGATATATTTCTCTATTATCCCATCTCTGTATTTTTTGAGGAAATCATCTATATTTTCTTCAAGTTCTTCTAAATTATAAATCTTTTTAACTCCGATACTGGAACCTTCAGAGGCAGGTTTAAGCATAACAGGGAAACCAAGTTTAAGCACTTCTTCCTTTTCAATTTTAGTAAACTTATCACGCAAAATAACTGCTGGTGGTGTAGGGATATTATTTGCAACAAAGAGCTGTTTTGTTACAATCTTATTTAGTGAAATTGCACTACCAAGAATGCCTGAACCTGTATAAGGTATTCCAAGTATTTCCAGTAAACCTTGAATTGTTCCATCTTCACCTGGTGCACCATGTAAAATTATATATGCAATATCAATCTTCTCTTTTTTTAAATTCTCTACTATATTTTTGTTAAGATCAATTTTTACAGCATTATAGCCTTTTCGTTTTATAGCCTGAAAAACATTATCGCCGGAACGAAGCGAAACTTCTCGTTCACTTGAACTTCCGCCTAAAATTATACCTATCTTTAATTTTTTTAGGTCCATATATCCTACTCCAGATATCCAAATACTCATTTTCAAATTTAGTCACAGAGGCTGCAAAGATATATAAAACTTCATCTCTGTGACATTTATTAGCTGAAACTTAAACCTCAGCCACTCTTGAGGCTATAAACAGCAAAATAAAAACAAAATTTACATTTTTTTCTGTTGCAATTTTTCAATTATAAATGGAGCAATATTTTTTATATCGCCTGCGCCAAGAGTTAAAATAATGTCGTTTCTTTCTGCTATTTTAATCACTTCGTTAGCTGCATCCTCTTTTGAAGGGATATATATTACATTTTTCAGCTTACTTTTTTTCACACTGTTATAGATAAGTCGCGCGCTTACTCCTTTTATCGGCTTCTCACCTGCAGGATAAATTTCTGTAATAAATAAATAATCTGCCTTTAAAAATGCATCTTTAAATTCTTTATGCAATAATTTTGTGCGCGTATACCTGTGTGGCTGAAAAATAACAAGCAACCTTCCTTTTCCTTTATGTATAGACGCAAGTGTTGCTTTAATCTCTGTTGGATGATGACCATAATCATCAAAAATTTTAATTTTATTAATTTCACCTTTAAATTCTAATCTTCGTTCAACACCTTTAAAATTATGTAAACCTTTCTTTATATTTTTAAATGATATACCTAACTCAAAACTTAATGCTGATGCTGCAAGTGCATTTAATACATTGTGCTTTCCATAAAGTTTGAAATTAATATTGCCTAATTCTTTACTATTCTTTATAAGTGTAAATTCAATTCCCTCAGAAGTTTGTTTTATATTTTTTGCTGTATAATCTGCATTTGTTTTTATTCCATAGGTTACTATACGTTTATATATATTAGGAAACATAGAAGAAAGATGTTTATTATCCTTACATAAAATAATAAAGCCATAAAAAGGGACCTTGTTTATAAACTCTTTAAATGTATTTTTCAAATTTTCAAAGTTTTCATAATAATCAAGATGGTCATCATCTATATTTGTTACTATTGCGAATTCTGGTGAAAGTTTTAAGAGTGAAGCATCGCTCTCATCAGCCTCACATATTAAAAATTTTCCTTTACCAAGTTTTGCATTTGATTTAATATTAAAAAATTTACCGCCTATAACAACAGTGGGATTAAGTCCAGCAGCCTCAAATATAGACCCTACAAGGGAAGTTGTAGTAGTTTTACCATGTGTTCCTGCGATAGCGATTCCGCGTTTAAGTCTCATAAGTTCAGCAAGCATCTCTGCACGAGGAATTGTGGGAATATCTAATTCTTTTGCATAAAGAATTTCTGGATTATCCGGACGAATAGCTGACGAATAGACCAAGACATCTGCGCCCTCAATATTTTCAGCTTTATGTCCTATATTTATTTTCGCACCAAGTTTTTTCAATCTATCTATTATCTCTGATTCCGCTATATCCGAGCCTGTTACCTTAAATCCAAGATTAAGAACAACTTCTGCAATTCCACACATTCCACTACCACCAATACCTGTAAAATGAATATGCCTTGTTTTCCCAAATATCTCTTCTTTAAATAACCTCATCTTAACTCCTATATTCTACTTTAACTTCTCTTCTATAATTTTTATTATTTTTTTAGTTGCATCTTGTTTATAGAATTTTTTTATAGAATTGCCCATCTTTTTAAGTTGAGATTTGTTTTTAAATATTTTGTTTATTTTATCAAATAAAATTCTTGGTGTAAGCTCACTTTCTTCTATTACAATTCCACCGCCAGATTTCTCAATAATTTTTGCATTTATTAATTGGTGGTTCTCTGCTGAATGTGGAAGAGGAATCAATATTGCAGGAATACCGAAATATGAAAGCTCTGTAATTGTTAATGCGCCTGCACGTGTAATAGCTAACTTTGCTATATTATATGCATATTCCATCTCTTTCAAATAAGGTGTAATATATATTTTCCCTCTTTTAGCTTTAGACTTAAATTTATAAAAATGAAATTTTCCTGTAATCCATATAATTTCAAAATTTTTAAGTTCATCCACAATTTTAGAAAAAATTTCGTTTATTTTCAATGCTCCTTGACTCCCACCCATAACAAGTATAACATTTTTGGGACGAATATTAAAAAATCTTGCACATTCTTTTTTTGAAATTTTTCGTTTTAATGAATCGCGCACAGGATTTCCTACTATAATGCTATTTTTAAAAAATTTTTGCGTATACTTAAAATTTACAAAAATAACTTTTGCCCATCTTTTGAAGATGCGATTAACAATTCCAGGATAACTATTCTGTTCAAATAAAAAAATAGGAATTTTCTTTAAAGCTCCTGAAACAAGTATAGGAAAGCTTATATATCCACCAAAAGAAAGAATTGCATCAGGCTTAAATTTTAAAATCCAAAATAATGAAATTATAATGCCATAAAGGAGATATATTAAAGAAAAAATATTATCTAAAGAAAATTTTCGTTTTAATCCTTTTCCAGGTAAAAATAAAAGATTATGAACAATAGGTCTAAGTTGTTCAACTATTTTCAAATCCTTTTTTCTACATAAGAATTTAACATTATAATTACGATTTTTGAGGGCATAATATATTGAAATAGCAGGGATAATATGTCCGCCGGTGCCACCTGCTGTTATGAAAAAGATTTTATTCATTCTCTTTGATGACCTCCAAAGACCTTTTAGAATCTGCTGATTGTCTTGAAATATTAAGCAGTATTCCTATTGCCAACATATTTACAACTAATGAAGACCCACCATAGCTTATAAATGGTAATGGTAGGCCTGTTACAGGAATTAACCCGGTGCTAACAAATATATTAATTAGAACTTGAACACTAATCATAATACAGATACCAGTAGCAATAAGAAAACCAAATCTATCTGGTGCATTCATTGCTATTTTTGCTGCTCTAAAAATTATATATATGTAGAGTAAAAGAATAATAAAACTGCCTATTAAACCTGTTTCTTCACCTATAACAGAAAATATAAAATCAGTATGTGGTTGTGGAAGATACCACAACTTTTGCACTCCTTTACCAAGCCCAACACCTGTAATTCCTCCAATTTTGAAGCTTTTTATGGATTGAATAATGTGATACCCTTTATCCATAGGATCAGCCCAAGGATTTATAAATGCAAGAAGTCTCATTTTTCTATATTCTACTTTTGAAATTAAAATCCACGCTATAGGTAAAATGGCAAAACCAGTACTTATAAGATAAATTGTCTTAACACCACTTATAAATGCTAAAGTTCCTGCAATAATTATTATTAAAAATCCTGTTCCAAAATCTGGCTGTAAGAGTATAAGAAAAGAAATTGTTGAAACTATAATCAAGGTTGGTAAATAGCTTTCAAAAAAATTATCTGTTTTTATTCTCTTTTTTGAGAAGATATAAGAAAGATAAATAACAAGTGAAAGTTTAGCAATTTCAGCAGGTTGGAAACCAAAAAATTTAAATCTTATCCAACTTCTTGAGCCACTTATCATTGTCCCAATCCCTGGAATTAGAACCATAACTAAAAGAATAAGTGTAAATAGAACAATTAGTCGCGCAACTTTTCTATATAAATGATAATCAATAGTAAATAAAATAATTATAAAAACTGTAGAAATGCCAGCCCATATTAATTGGCGTGTAAAAATATAATATTGATTATGGTAAATTCTTCTTGAAATTGCAATACTTGCACTATAAAGCATACTTATACCAAATGCAAGAAGAATATACACTGCAATTAGTAACTTAAAATCAGGTGTTTTGTAATATACACGATTCATTATTGAAATTCCTTTTTTAAATTATATACAATTTCTTTAAATTTTCTACCTCTTTCTTCAAAATTTTTAAACATATCAAAAGATGCGCATCCGGGTGAAAGTAAAATTGTATCACCATACTCAGATAATTTGAATGCTTTAATTACTGCTCCTTCAAAAGAATCTGCATCAACTATCTTTTTTCTATCAAACTTAATAGAATTTTTAATCTTTTGTTTGGCTTCACCAGTAAGTATCAGATATTTTGCTTTCGCTGATAACACATCATCCAATAAAGAAAAATCAAGTCCTTTATCTTTTCCGCCCATAATAATAATTCCTTTCCCATTTATGCTACTTATACTCATCCTAACAGAGGAAACAGTTGTAGCTTTTGAATCATTTATAAATCTTCTACCTTGAATTTCTGCAACAAATTCCATTCTATGCTCTAAGCCTTTAAATTTTCTAATCCCTTTCTTTATCTTCTCATTTTTTATATTAAATAGCTTAGCAATAGTAATAGCTGCAAGTATGTTCTCTTTATTATGCTCTCCATAAATTTTCATATCTTGCTCATCTGCAATCTCTTCAATTTTTTCACCATTTTTCCAGAAAAATTTTCCTTCTTTAAAATATGCACCTCTGTCAGGAATTGAATAGCGACTGAAAAAATATTTTTTGGATTTTACTTTGTTTATATAATTTTTAGATATTTCATCTCTGAAATTAAAAATACTAAATTCTTTTTCTGTTTGATTTTTGAACAAATTAAATTTTGCCAGCACATACTCTTCCATTGAATTATATCTATCCAAATGGTCCTGCGAAATATTGAGTAAAGTTCCTATAAAAGGTTTGAAATTTATAATATTTTCAAGTTGAAAGCTTGATAGTTCAGACACAACAATTGTATCTTTTGGCACATCAACTAATTTTTCTATAAGAGGTTCTCCAATATTGCCACCCACCACAATGTTTTCTCTCTCTTCTTTTAAAATTGTCCCTGTAAGTGCTGTTGTAGTAGATTTTCCATCAGTGCCAGTTATTCCTACCCAATTGTAAGGAAACTCTCTATATGCAAGTTCTATTTCACTTAAAACAGGTATGGACATTTTCTTTGCTTTAAGAATAATAGAAATATTGCTTGGGACACCAGGAGATATGATAACAAAATCTATATTATTAAGTAAATTTTCATTATGAGCACCAAGATAATATTCTATGTTGCTAATATTTTTAAGTTCATCAGGGATCTCTTTTTTCATATCAGTTGCTTTTACTTTAAAACCCTTTTTTACAAGATAATTTATAACAGCAATTCCAGTTTTGCCAAAAGCACCTACTACCAGCACATTTCTCATAATTTTTCCATTAATATTCAAAATTCTACACTCCTACATATAATTTTGGCATCGTAATATTTCAGTTTTTTTAAAAAAAACAAAAAATTATTATCTCTTTTTAGTTCATATTTAACTTTTCAGATGCTACTTTTTTCTACTTTTCCTCTATCTAATCTTCAATCCTATACTCAAACCAACAAGAGTAAATATAAGTCCAACAATCCAAAATCTTATTATAATCTTAGATTCAGCAAGCCCAAGTAATTCATAATGATGATGCAATGGAGCCATTTTAAAAACTCTTTTACCTGTAAGTTTAAATGAAATAACTTGAATAATTACAGATAATGCTTCTATTACAAAAATTCCACCAAGGATTAGAAGTAAAATTTCTTTCTTCAAAACGATAGAAAAAATACCTATAAGAGCACCCAAAGAAAGTGCACCTGTATCACCCATAAAAATTTCAGCAGGATGTGCATTATACCATAAAAACCCTAATGATGCGCCAATAAAGGCAGCTCCAAATATACTTAACTCACCACTACCTTGAATATATGGTATTTTTAAATATTGGGCAATTTTTATATGACCTGAAAGATATGCTAAAGCTGTAAATGCAGAAATTGTTAATAAAGAGCATCCAATCGCAAGCCCATCAAGTCCATCTGTTAAATTTACCGCATTTGATGAAGCTAAAAGAATTATCGTACCAAAAAAAATATAAAATATTCCCATATCCATTATAGGAAAATGTAAAAATGGAACAAAAAGTTTTGTTTTAACATCACTACCTTTGATTAAATAATAAAAAACAAGTAAAATTACAAAACTTATAATTACTTCACCAAGAAATTTCACTCTAATTTGGAGGCCTTTTTTATTTATCTTCTTAATTTTTATGTAATCATCAATAAACCCTAAAGTTCCAAAAGCAAAAGTAACAAACAAAAAAAGATAAATGTAAATATTATCAAGTCTTGCCCATAAAAGTATAGAAATAAAAGCAGAAATAAGAATTATTATCCCACCCATTGAGGGGGTCCCTTCCTTCTGCCTGTGCCGTGTAGGTGTATCTTCTCTTATAGTTTCTCCAAATTTTTTATCTCTAAGCCATCTTATTATCTTTTTACCAATAATAAAGCTTATTATAAGAGAAGTAAGTGTAGCATAAGCAGCACGAAATGTTATATATTTAAAAAGATTAAAACCAAAAAATATCTCTTTTAATGGATATAATAAATGATATAACATCTGCACCTCCTCTAAATTCTATTTAAAAATCGTTCCATTTCCATCTTGCGTGAACCTTTAATTAAGATTATAAGCTCTGGTCCATATTCTTTTATCAATTCTTTTGCTCGCTCAGCTATTTTATTTAAATCAGTAAATGCTTCTATCTTATCTTTATCTACATTTCTCTCACGATATACAGCCTTGTAAATATCACCAAATGTCAAAATTCTATTAATATTTAGATTTTCCGCATATTGTAAAACTTCTGTATGATACTTCATTGCTTTTTTACCAAGTTCCATCATATCACCAAGAATTGCTATTTTTTTAGGAATATCTAAATTATGAATAAAATAAAGCATTGCTTTTGTTGAGCTTGGATTTGCATTATATGCATCAAAATAAATAATATAATTTTTTCGTCTAATTATATTTCCTCTATTTACTACGGGTTTGAAATTTTCAATAACTTTTTTGGCTTTTTTAATAGGAATGTCAAACTCATTTACTACTGTTAATGCAGCTAATAAATTATAAAGATTATGCTCGCCAACAAGATGGTATTTAAATCTTTCGCCTTTATAAATAATATCAAATCCATTAAGACCTAAATCTTTATATTCATCAAAATGATTAACATTCTCCAAATTAATATTAGTATTGAGTGAAAAAGCCTTTACAGGTGTCCGAGCAAGATTTAAAAAATAATTATAATAAGTATCATCAAAATTTATAATTAAAAGTTCTTTAATATATGGAATTAATTCTGCTTTGGCTTTTGCTACAATTTTATTATTTTTAAGAAATTCAAGATGTGTATCACCAATGTTTGTAATAACCCCTATATGTGGGCTAACCATTGCAGCAAGTCTCTGCATCTCTCCTATATGATTTATCCCAAGTTCTGCTACAAATATTTTAATCTGAGGGGTCAATTTGAATATTGTTTGTGGCACACCTATTTCATTATTAAAATTTTTCTCTGTATATAAAATCTCTTTTTTATTATATTTTGTTAATAATAGACTATATATAAGCTCTTTTGTTGTAGTCTTACCATTGCTCCCTGTAATTGCAATTGCTCTAATTTTAAACCTTCTTCTATAAAATCCTGCAATATAACCCAGACTTCTTAAAGTATCTTCTACTCTTATTAATGGCAAATCATCAGGAATATCATTAAATCCTTTACTTTTAAATGCGGATTTTACTTTTGTAAGTTTATCAATTTCACATAAAACACCAATAGCACCTTTTTTATATGCATCTGGGATAAACATATGCCCATCAAATCTTTCACCTTCAAGTGGAATAAAAAAATCTGCCTTTTTCATTGTCCGAGTATCCAGAGAAATACTATTAACTATAAAATTAATATTGCCTTTTACTAATTTTCCATTAGTAATTTCTAATATTTCAGTCCCTGAAATATTAAGCATTTTTCTCTCCTGATTTTAAAATTTCTCTTACAACTTCTTTGTCACTAAAATGAATTTTGTTTGTCCCAATTATCTGGTAATCTTCATGCCCTTTGCCTGCAATTAATACAAAATCTGAAGGCTTTGCTAATGAAATCCCTTTCTCTATTGCTGCTCTCCTATCACTTATGCGATAATAATTATTAGTTCTAATCTTTAATATCCCTTTCTCAATTTCATTAATTATTTTCTCAGGGTCTTCTGTCCGGGGATTATCTGATGTAACAATAACAATATCACTTAACTTCGCTGCAACTTCACCCATTTTAGGACGCTTTCTTCTATCCCTGTCTCCACCACATCCAAATATTGTAATTATTCTACCTTTAGTAACCTGTTTTAATGAATTTAAAACATTCTTTATTGCATCATCCGTATGTGCATAATCTATGCATATATAAAAATCCTTTGCTTTAATTATCTCCATTCTACCTGCGGGTGTCTTGAACTTTCTTATAGAGTTTACAATAGAAACAGTATCAATGTTAAGTAATATAGCAGCTGCAAAAGATGCAAGAATATTATAAATATTAAATTTACCGATTATAGATGTCTCTATTTTAAAAGTTTTATTTTTGTATTTTATATCAAAATTTGTTTTTGTTAAAGAAAGATTTATATTTTCAGCAGTAAAATCTGCTTTTTCTTTAATCCCACAAGTGAAAATTTTGTTTTTGCATTTAAACTTATCATAAAGTAACTTTCCCCACTTATCATCTATATTTATAATTCCAAATTTACTCCTGATTTTACTTTTAGATAGTATTTCAAAAAGTTTTGCTTTTGATTCAAAATAATCTTTATAATTTTTATGAAAATCAAAATGGTCCTCAGAAATATTAGTAAAAATCGCAATTTTAAAGTGACAATTATCTACTCTGTGCAATTTGAGTGAATGAGATGACACTTCTATTGGGACATACTTAACTTCAGAGTCCACCATTTTTGAAAGCAATTTATGTAAATCAAGCGATTCAGGAGTAGTAGTAGGTGCAGGATATCTTTTATTACCTATCTTATAATTTATAGTTCCAATCAATCCTGTTTTATATCCAGCTGATTTTAAAATATGTTCTATAAGATAACTGGTTGTAGTTTTTCCATTTGTCCCTGTAATTCCAATAAGATTTAATTTAAGAGAAGGATTGTTATAAAAAAATGCAGTAGCCTTTGATAGAAATATACGATTATTTTTTGTAAATAATATAGGAATTTTCTTGTTAGCTTTTTGTATATAATCAAAGTCCCATTTAAAATGTGACTCAACAGCTACAGCCCCAGCCCCGCGCTCTATTGCATCATCTATAAAATTATGTCCATCTGTTCTATATCCTTTTATAGCAACAAATAGATAATCTTTCTTGACATCCTTTGAATTATATGCAAGTCCTTTAATTTCCAATTCCTGAAATTCTCTTCTAATTTTAAGTCCATAACATCTTGCCAAATATTTTAATTTCAAATTCCCCTCCCAAATAATTATTTGAGCTATTTCTCACAGCTTGCAATCCATATGATATCTCTTTCTTGTACAGGCACAAGCCCTAACCTTTTTACAGCTATTTCACCAATCCGTTCAGGTGATGATAAAAAAGAAATTTCTGTCTCAAGTTTCTTTTTTTGCCTCTTTAATATAATCATCTCTTTCTCTAACTTTCGCGCTTTATATTCTAAATCAGCAACTTTAATATTTTGCCACATATACATAAATGTTAAGCATAAAAATAATAGTGTCCATAATAAATATCTAAAAAAAATTCTATATACATCCTTGTTTTCTTTAAAATCCTCACCAAAAAACATCTCATACCCCTTTCATCCCTCCCGTTTTATTTTTTCAGCTGCTCTTAATTTCGCGCTCCTTGCACTTCTATTTTTTTTTATTTCCTCATCTGATGGCTTTACAGGTTTCTTTGTTAATATCTTAATACTCCCTTCAGTGCCATCTTTTCTATATTCGTAAAATTTAAATTGTTGCTTTACAATTCTGTCTTCAAGTGAATGATAACTTATAACACATATCCTTCCATAAAGTGATAACATTTCTATTGCTTTCTTAACTCCAATCTCCAAATTTGAAAGCTCATTGTTAACAACAATTCTTAATGCTTGAAATGTCCGTGTTGCTGGGTGAAGTCTCTTTTGCCAATATCTGCTGGGTACCGCTTTCTTAATTATCTCTGCTAACTGTCTGGTTGTTCGGATAGGTTCTTTTTCTCTGTGGTTCACTATAAACCGAGCAATTCTCTGCGCAAATCTCTCCTCTCCATAAGTCCAAATTATTTTGGAAAGTGCTTGCTCTGAGTAATAATTCACAATATCCTTTGCACTCTCGCCTTTTGATGAGAGCCTCATATCAAGTGGTAATTCCTGTTGAAATGAAAAGCCTTTCTCACTCTTTTTGATGTGATACATTGAAATCCCTAAATCAAAAAGAATCCCATCTACTCGCTCAATTCCTATTTTTTCAAGGAGCCTATCCAAATCTTTAAAATTTCCATTAATAAATATCACATTCTCGTAAATTTTCAATCTCTCTTTAGCAATCGCAATAAGTTCACTATCTTGTTCAATCCCAATTAATAATTTTATTCTGTAATTTTTTAAAATAAATTCACTGTGGCCACCCTCTCCAAGTGTACAATCTACATACACTTTATCGGCAGCCACATTGAGATACTTTAAAACCAGATCCGGCATAACCGGCTGGTGATAATACATATATTTAAATACCCCTCCCAATTATAGTCCAATATTCTTTAAATTCTCTATGAATTCATCTTCTCTCTCGGACAAACCTTTATTAAATTTTTCCCATTCTTCCTTTGACCATATCTCTATTTTATCAACAGCTCCTGATATTACCACCTCCTTTCTAATTTTTGCATATTCTCTTAGATTCTGCGGCACCATAATCCTGCCCAGCTTATCAAGCACACATTCTGCAGCAGGCTCTATAAAAAATCTTATAAAATATCTCGCTGTGCGATTTGTAAGTGAAATCTTTGAGTATTCTTTAGCTCTTTTTTCTATCTCACACCACGTAGAAGGTGGATAAGCAAATAAGCATCTTTCAAAACCTTGTGTTACAATAAGAACCTCCTCATCCGCTGGTTTCTCTATTTGCTGCCTTAATTTATTAGGTATCGCAATTCTGCCTTTCTCATCTAATGTATGAAAAAAAGTTCCTTTAAACATCTATTCCCTTTACTTTCTACTTATTTCCACTATTATACATTATATACCACTTAAATCCAAAAGTCAAGTAAAAAATTAAAAAAATTTTAAATAAATTAAAGAAAAATTTCTTGTATATTATCTTTAAGATATTTAAGCTTTTAGAGTTTATATAAATATGGTTAAGCATATACAACAAAAAAATTCTAAAAAATAAACTTTTTTTCTTGACAAATAATTTATTTATAAATATTTTAACGCAAAAAAGGAGATATAATGAAACATATTTTAAAAAGTTTTAATTTAAAATCTGTATCCTTTCATCAAGGTTTTAGATAATCCGATGGAAGCAAGTAATTTAATAATAATATTAAAATACTTCACAATATTTGACGCTTTTGTCAATATCTCAATTAATAATACAACAATACAAAATCAGCCTAATTTTATTTTACACCGCCATTATAATAAAAATGGAGGTAGAATATAATGAATATTTATTCTAAGTTAACCAAAAAAGAATTAAAAAAATTACTTGAGCAAAGGGATATAAAATATCCCTCTAATGCGAAAAAAGAAGAACTCATCAAACTGTTAAAGAAAAAAAAGAAAGCAACCTCTAAAAGGACGAAAAAAACAATTAAGCTTAAGGAGACAAAAAAAAGAAAGATTAAAAAACAAGAAATTAAAGTTGAGGAGCATAAGATCTCTGAACCTCCTATCAGAGATGATATAGAAAAATATCATCCATTGCCTGATTATAAATTTCTAAAAAACATAACATATGAATTACCATATAGTTATAACTTTCATAAGTTAGGTTTTTTAGTTGTAAATCCCTATTGGATTTATGCCTATTGGGAAATAAAAGAAGAAGTGAGAAATGATTTAATTAAAAAATACGGTAGTGAAATTATTAACCCAGACAGGTTATTTCTGAAAGTTTATGAAATTACCAATGAAGGAAACATTAATTGTCTAAATGAAATTAAAATAAACAGTTTTAAAGGGAACTGGTTTATTAACATTAATAGACCTGAAAGTAAATTTGTTGTAAAATTAGGCTTTAAAGATTTTAATAACAATTTTATTGAGATATTAAGTTCTAATGTAATAAAGACGCCACGCGATAAAATGTCAGACAATTTAGACCAGATATGGGCATACATAGATATTGACAAACCGCTTACACTTGAGATAAGAAAACATTTAAAAAAGCATTTAAAGTATCAATGGAAAATGGACCTTATATCTTCATTAGGTCCTATTTCTGGCTCTAATATATTTTTTAAGAAATAAGCGACTAATTCTAATATTTATTAAAGGAATTTAAAAATGCTTAAATTGGTGTGCAATTATGGATAAAGTGCTGGTATTTATTTTAGCAGGGGGCAGAGGTGAAAGATTATACCCTTTAACAAAAGATAGGGCAAAGCCAGCTGTGCCATTTGGTGGTAAATATAGAATTATTGATTTTGTTATTAGTAATCTAATTAATTCTGGATTTTATCAAATAAAAATTTTAACCCAATTCAAAGCAGATTCACTAATCAGACACATTTCGCAATTACATTTATTAAGTCCAGCAGTGGGTCAATATCTGGATATTGTTCCAGCACAAATGAGAATGGGTGAGATGTGGTATCGGGGAACCGCAGATGCAGTATTTCAAAATCTTAATTTAATATATGATGAGAACCCTAAATACATAATGGTATTTAGTGGAGACCACATTTACAAGATGAATGTAAATTGCTTCTTTAAGTATCATAAAAAGAAAAAAGCGGATATGACTATCTCTGTGATACCAATCCATAAATCAAGGGCACACAAATTTGGTATTCTTGAAGTTGACTCAAATTGGAAAGTAACAGGATTTGTTGAAAAACCTACTAAAGATCCACCAACAATTCCAAGTATGCCAGACCATTGCCTTGCTTCAATGGGTATTTATATTTTTAATAAAAGATTTCTTATAAAAATTATTAAAAATGATGGAAACTCCAATGAGTCATCTCATGACTTTGCTAAAGATATTATCCCAAAGGTTTATAAACATTATAAAATTTATGCTTACAATTTTCTACAAAATAGAATTCCAGGTTTAACAGAAAAAGAAGTTGGCTATTGGAAAGATATAGGTGACATTGACTCCTTTTATGAAGCCAATATGGACCTATGCTCAATAGTTCCTATATTTAATTTATATAATCCTCATTGGCCAATAAAAACGGTTCGTTGCAATTATCCACCAGCCAAATTTGTTCACGATGAGGAAAATCCTGAAAGAAAAGGTGCAGCTTATAACAGCGTTGTAGGTGAAGGAACAATAATCAGTGGCGCTACTATTAGAAATTCTGTAATATTTCAAAATGTTTTTATCCATTCCTATGCTTATGTTGAATCCAGTATTATTTTTAATGGAGTGGAAATAGGGAGATATGCAAAATTGCGAAGAGTAATTGTAGATAAATATGTAAAAATTCCTGATGGCATAGAAATAGGATATAATCTTGAAGAAGATAAAAAAAAGTTTTATATATCAAAAAATGGAATAATTGTAATACCCAAGGGTTATAAATTTAAAGAAAAGGTGATACCAAACAAATGGAAAAATTCGCAGTAATATTTGCTTCTTCTGAATGCGAGCCATTTGCAAAAACAGGTGGAATGGCTGATGTAGTTAGTGCTCTTTCAAAAGAACTATCAAAATATGGCTTAAATATCTCTATCTTCTTACCTTTTTATAAACATATTCAAAGCAAAAAAAATATAAAAATAAAAAATTTGAACCTAAAAACAATAGTGCGAATTAATTCCTTTTTTAAAGAGAGTAATTTTTTTCAAACAACATTACAGGACTCTAATATTTCTGTGTATTTAGTCAAAAATGACGAATATTTTTTTAGAGACCACCTATATTCTGAAAATGGCTCAGATTATCCAGATAATCTTGAACGATTTGTCCTTTTTAACAAATCAATTTTAAATTTTATTTTAATGAAAGAATGGAATGTGAAATTAATCCATTGTCATGACTGGCAAACTGCCTTGATACCTGTATATTTAAAATTAATCTATTCTAATGACCCTATATTAAAGAATATAAAAACTTTATTCACTATTCATAATTTTGGTTATCAGGGAATTTTTAATATTAATGAATACTACAAATTAGATTTAGGATGGGAACATTTTACAATTGACAAAATGGAATTTTATGGAAAAATAAATTTATTGAAGGCTGCTTTAATTTTTAGTGATGCTATCAGCACTGTCTCTGAGACTTACAAAAAAGAATTACTGGAAAAAGAAGACATAAGTAAGGGATTAACATTTCAATTGAGAGCAAAAGCAGATAAGTTTTTCGGAATCCTTAATGGGGTTGATTATGATATATGGGATCCTGCTAAAGACAAATATATTAAAAAAAATTATGATTCATCTTCTCTAAGCAATAAATTGTTATGTAAGAAAGAGTTGCTTAAATTAGCAAATCTTAAGGGTATCCAAAAACCTTTATTAATAATGATTTCAAGATTAGTTGCTATAAAAGGGTTAGATATACTGATACCTGCACTGGATAACATTTTAAAAATGAATGTTAATTTAATTATATTAGGTAACGGTGAACCTACTATAGAAGCAAAGCTTTCTGCTTTAGAAAGAAAATACAAAAACTTTAAGTTATTCTTAAAATTTGATGAAGAGATGGCACATAAAATGCAGGCAGGTGGTGATATTCTTTTAATGCCATCTATCTCTGAACCCTGTGGCTTAAATCAATTATATTCACTAAAATATGGGACCGTCCCAATTGTATATTACACAGGGGGATTAGCTGATACTATTATTGATTACAATAAAGATAACAAAAAAGGCACAGGATTTGTATTTTATGAACATACATCCAATGCATTAACTGATACAATATATAAAGCTATTAGCCTATATAACAAAAAATCAGAATGGCGAAAAATTCAAAAAAATGGAATGAAACAAGATTTCTCCTGGAAAAAATCAGCTGGAGATTATCTCCAAGTATATTTAAAAATAATAACATAATAAAAACTGGAGGAAATTATGGAACCACAGGGTTATCTTATGTTAATACTTCATCATCATTTACCTTTTATTAAACATCCTGAATATCCTGAATTTTTAGAAGAGCGTTGGTTTTTTGAAGCAATAACAGAAACTTATTTACCTCTTCTATCTTGTTTTGAAAATCTTATAAAGGAAAATATTCCTTTTGAATTAACTATTTCTATAACTCCAACATTAGCAGAGATGTTTGCCGACCCATTATTACAGGAAAAGACATTAAAACATATTGAAAACTTAATAAAGTTAGGAGAAAAAGAGGTAAAACGAACAAGAGGGGATGAACGATTTTATTTTATTGCATTGCATTATTATAATAAATTTTTACAACAGAGAGAAGATTTTGTTAATAAATATAACAAAAATCTAATAAATGGGTATAGAGCCTTACAGGAATCAGGACATTTAGAAATTATAACCAGCACAGGCACTCATATTTTTTTACCAAATTTTCTTTTTGAGCCATCCGCCATACGTGCTGCTATTAGAGCTGCTAAAAGAAATTACTTAAAGCATTTTGGCAAAGAGCCTAAAGGCATCTGGCTTGCTGAAAGTGGATATTTTGAAGGTTGCGATCAATTCTTGGCTGATGAAAATATCCGTTTTTTCTTCCTTGAAACTCATGGAATATTGTATGGCGACCCAAGACCAGTTTATGGAGTATATGCACCTATATATACACCTTCTGGTGTAGCTGCTTTTGGTAGAGATATTGAAACAGCTAAACAGGTATGGTCTGCTATTGAAGGCTACCCAGGAGATTTTAATTATAGGGAATTTTATAGAGATATTGGTTTTGAATTACCATTAGATTATCTAAAGGAGTTTTTACCATCAGAGAATTTAAGAGTTCAAACAGGATATAAATATTACAAAATCACAGGAAAAACAGAGTATAAAGAACCTTATAATAGAGAAGCTGCAATTGATAAAGCATCTGAACATGCTGGTAATTTTTTATTTAATCGGACAAAACAAGTAGAATATTTAAATACACAAATGGACCGACCACCTGTTATTGTATCACCTTATGATGCTGAACTTTTTGGACATTGGTGGTATGAAGGACCAGAATTTTTGTATTATTTAATCAAAAAAATTCATTATGACCAAAATATTGTCAAATTAATAACTCCTGTCAAATATTTAAGAAAATTTCCTGTCAACCAGGTAATTACACCTAATTTTTCATCCTGGGGTTATAATGGTTATTCTGAAGTCTGGGTAAATGGTAAAAACGAATGGATTCTATATTACCTACATAATGCAATAGAAAAAATGGAAAACATTGTAAAAGAAAAACGCAATCCTTCGCCGGATGAAAGACGTGTATTAAATCAAATGGCAAGAGAACTGCTTTTAGCCCAGAGTAGTGATTGGCCATTTATAATAAGCACTGAAACAACTGTTGAATATGCTATAAAAAGAGTAAAAGAGCATATTTTTAATTTTAATAAGTTATATTATGATTTAAAAAATAATTTTATTGATTATAAATATTTAAGTGAAATTGAAGAAAAAAATAGTATATTTCAAGAGATTGATTTTAAAATTTATTTATGAAAGGAAGGTTACGATATGTCAGAGATGAGACGAGACCCTTTAACCAAGCGATGGGTTCTTTGTGGAAGCGAATATGGAATCAGGCAGGTAAAAAGCTTTCACTATAATGAAAAATTAGAGGAAAATAGTAATATTTGTATTAATGAACAGCAAAAGTTCTGCCCTCTATGTGAAGGTAATGAATATATGACACCTCCTGAAATATACGCTATAAGAGATAACCAACCCAATAAACCTAATTGGAAAGTCCGCGTAGTCCCTCATAGGTTTCCTATTTTAAAAATAGAAGGTGAACTTGGACTTGAAGGAATTGGCTTATATGATAAAATGAATCCTATTGGTGCACATGAGGTTGTAATTGAATCCCCTACTCATAGTGATAAACTTGATAATGAGCAGTTATCTTTAGTTTTTAAAGCCATCAGAGAACGAATCAAAGATTTAAGAAATGATAAAAGGTTTAAATATATTCTGGTTTACAAAAATTATGGAAAATTAACAGGCACTATTCTCTCTCATCCTCATTCCAATATTGTTGCTATGCCTGTTGTGCCAACTGAAATTACTACCAGATTAAAAACCGCTCTCGAATATTATGATTTAAAAGAACGATGTATTTATTGCGATTTAATTAAGCTGGAACAAAAATTAGATGAACGTATTGTATATACAAATAAAAATTTTATCGCATTAACACCCTATGCTTCACGCTTCCCATTTGAAGTGATGATTCTACCATTAAAGCATAGCTGGAATTATATCAATATATCTGATGAAGAATTAAAATCCTTAGCTGAAATATTTAATGTAATTAAAGAAAAGTTGGCAAAAGCTTTATCTACTACTAATTATCGTTATGTATTATATAATGGCCCCATTAAATTTCCCAAAAAAGGATACTGGGAGAGTATAGAGCAAGACTTTCATTGGAGTTTCATTATTATACCTGTTATCACAAAAGAGATTGGCTTTGAATGGGCAAGTGACTTTTATATTAATCCAACCTTTCCAGAAGAGGCTGCAAAATATTTAAAAGTGATATAAATAAAATTGGAGGAAGATAATGAAAAAACTGAAAGTTGCTTTTTTATGGCATATGCATCAACCATATTATTTTGATGAAACCACACACGAATTTTTGATGCCCTGGGTAAGACTTCACGCTACTCGTGGCTATTATGATATGTTAAAAATTCTTGATAATCACCCAAATATAAAAGTAAACTTTAATCTTACACCTTCGCTTCTACTTCAAATTGAAAAATATTTGGAACAAAATAATACTGACAAATACTATAAATTAAGTTTAAAACATCCAAGCGATTTAAATTACGATGAAAAAATTTTTATACTCTCCAAATTCTTTATGATTAATTATACTACTGTAATTAACAAATGTGCACGGTATGATGAGTTATTATATAAGAGAGGATATCAAGTTAATAAAAATATATTAAAAGAAGCAATTAATCTTTTTACAAATCAAGATTTTATGGACCTTCAGGTATGGTTTAATCTTGGATGGTTTGGATTTTCTTTAATAAAAGAAGAAAAATTTTTGCAAGAACTGATTCAAAAAGCACGGAATTTTACACAGGAAGAAAAAGAAAAGCTTCTTAAATTTCAATTGGAAATATTAAAAAGAATTATCCCTATGTATAAAAGATATCAGGATACCAACAAAATTGAAATCTCTGTTTCACCTTTTTATCATCCTATTCTTCCTCTGATATATAATAATCAATTAGCCTTAGAATGTATGCCCAATATAGAATTGCCTTCTGAACCATTCAAAGCACCAGATGACGCTGCCTCACAGATAATAAAAGCTAAACAATACTATGAAGAAAAATTCCAGAAAAAACTAAATGGAATGTGGCCCTCTGAGGGTTCTGTTAGTAATGATATTATTCGGTTATTTGCAGAAAATAATATTCATTGGGTTGCCACAGATGAAAAAATCCTGTTTAATTCATTAAATAATATTGTTCAGGATAAAAGAAAAACTCTTTATAAGCCATATAAAATGGACTTTAATGGTAAAGAAATTTATATCTTTTTTAGAGACCAAGAGCTTTCTGATAATATAGGTTTTAAGTATTCTAAATTATCTGGAGTAGATGCAGCCAATGATTTGTATAGCCATTTAAAAAATATTTATAATTACTTAAAAAATGATAATAATGACTATATTGTCTCCATTATCCTTGACGGCGAAAATGCGTGGGAATACTACTACGATAGTGGAGAAGAATTTTTAAATACTATTTATAGCCTTATTGAAAAAGATAAACATTTAGAATCTGTAACCTTTAATGAATATATAGATAAGTACAATAATTATGGTAAATTATCAAAAATTTATACAGGTTCCTGGATTAATCATAATTTTGATATCTGGATTGGCAAAGAAGAAGAAAATAAGGCTTGGACTTTATTAAATAAGACAAGAAAATTTTTAATAAATTTTGAAAAAGAAAATCCCGATTATGATAAACAAAAAATTGAAAAAGCATGGGAAGAATTATATCAATCCGAAGGTTCTGACTGGTTCTGGTGGTATGGCGACCATTTTACAACTGAAAATGATGAGGAGTTTGATTATTTGTTCAGAAAACATTTAAGAAATATTTTTTATTTATTAGACTCTTCACTATTAGAAGAGCTGAATATACCTATTAGTGAAAAAGCAAAAGTAACAAATATTACTCAACCCAAGGGTGTTCTTAATCCACTTGTTGATGGAAAAGTAAATAGCTATTTTGAATGGTGGGGGGCTGTTAAATATACCCCTAAAATTGGAACCACAATGGCTCGGTCTACAAAAAGATTTATTAAAGAAATATATTATGGATATAATGGCAGAGAACTGTTCTTTAGATTTGACCTTGAGGATAAAGAAAAAATATTGAACGCAAAAATATTTAAATTAAAGATAAACTTTATTAGGCCTGAACGTAATAAAATTATTTTCCCATTAATAAAAAAAGAAAATCTTTATTATACGATTTTATCAAAAGAAAAAAAAGTAATTAATAAATTAAATAATATTAAAATTAATGATATTGTTGAATTAGGCATACCATTTGAGAAAATTGATATAAATTATAAAGATGAAGTCTATTTTTTTATTGAAGTGTTAAAAAGAGATAAAATAGTTGAGACACTTCCCTATGACGGATATATCTACTTTAAAGCACCACCTGAACATTTTGAATCATTTATGTGGATGGAATAAGATAGACGCTATCTTATCTTAAACAATATACCTGCAATTTAATAAAACAAAACAGCAACAATTTATCGTCTTGTTTGGTATTATAAAGACTATCGCATTTATTTTGTCTTTAAATATAATTATCTTATAAAAATCTATGGGTATCCATACCTCATTCTTACCTATCTTCTCTAAAACAATCTTCGTTTAACTCCCGAAATAATGATATGAAACCCATAATGGCATTTTCTTTTCATTGTTATGCAATAATACAAATCCTGTTCTGTAAAGTATTGTGCCATTCCTACTTGGTATTCCATATTTGATATGTTCATTTTCTGCTATACAGGAAATTGAAAAGCAGAAAAATAAAATAAAGATTATGTTAAATATCTTTTTCATTGAAGTCTATTAAAATAATTCTAAATAATGCCTTTTTCCTTTAATATGTTGTTATAATCTTCTTTTGAAATGGGACATTTATATAAATCAATAACCTGTTTTATTGTATCTAACCGCAATTCCTTTTTCATTCTTTGAAGAAGAGGTGTTATATATGTTTTATATTTTTTTCCACGCAATGTATAAGTATAAATACCTGTCCTTTTACCTTTATATTTATGGTAAAAGTATCTATGATGTGTATCTTCTCTTACAAATCCTTTTGATAAAAGACTTGATTCAATTTCTCTTCTATCTATCTGCATTATTACTTTTCTATAAATAATTTATTATAAAGTCTCTTTAACCTTAGGGCATCCCCTATCAACTTATTCTTATCTATTTTTTTATAGTAATTGTAAAAATGAATTATATGTAAACAAAAATCTTTTATCGCATTTTCAAGTGTATTACCAGTACCACAGACTGCAAGGTTTTCATTTTCAGCAAAATAGAATTCTCCATCACGATATATCATTACAGATATAGGTTTTGGGGTATAATATATCTTTCTATTTATATTTATCTTCCATAATGATAAATAGATAAAGTCATACGTGTTTTGTTCAAAAATCTGTACTGGGTCAATCTCCCAAGCTGTATCAACTCTGTGACTAACTATACTACTATAATTTTGAGGAATTTCCATAAAACGCTCGTTCCTTAAATCATAATTCTCCTGAATCATAGAAGCATTCATTTATATTACCTCCCCTCTCATTACTTTTTTATAATCTTCTGTTATCAATTCTTCAAATAAATATTTAGTATATTTATGGCTCTCGTCAAGATATTCTTCTATTTTATAAAAATATAAATCTTTTTCTTTTGCATAATCAAAATCAAGAATAATTGCTTCTTGTGTCCTGTCTTTAGAGATTACGGGTTCTATACGGGTAGTTATACTACCACCTTTTGTTTGTGATACAAATATTATAGCTAAATTCGTAAAATTAGTAGGAATTGATTTTGGTAAATTTATTTGAATATTTAAAAAGTTATTTATAGGAATAATATTATTTTCTCGTATAAAGGGTATTATATTTATATATCGTAGCCCTGTTCGTGTAAGCTTTTTTATTTTAAATAATTCATAAAAGATAGAAAATACCCTCAACGCCTCTTTTTTAAATAATTCAAATCCTTCGTACTTTTTGCAATAAAATGCTATTTTATTTATAGCAAGCATAACTCCAGATTTTCCATCTTTCCGCTCAAATCTGTACGGTTATAATGTAGAAGGTTTTCTATTAATTAATTTAGGTATTAAAATTTCGGAATATACTTTTTTTATTTTTTCGTAGAACTTATCTATTTGACATCCTATAGCAAGATTTATATTGAACCTTATTTCAAAAACTGTCTCCACAAGTGGAGCATTTTTATAGATTTCTTTGCTTCTTTTCATAACATTTTACTTCAATATATTAAACAAAAAATAAAAAAATGTCAATCTTTTTATTTTACAAAAAATTTATTCTAAAATTCTTTTTGACATATTTTTACAGAAAATTTGCCAAATCATCACAAGTGCATATAAATCAGTATAAAAAAATATAACAAAAATAATGGAATCTCGGGCTTTTCTGGCACAAAAAGAGCAATTTTGCGGATTTTTTAAAGAAAACTGAATATTTTTTAAGATGTTAGATTGAGTTACAGCGGTTTTCAAGCATTATCGTAAACTTAAGCCCTTTAATATGTCATCACGGCGGAAGCAGGGGCAGAAATGACAAAATACCAATTCTTTGCTTAAATTTACGATAATTGGTTTTCAAGACCACCGCCTTCGTCCACTCGCCACCTATCAAATAGTATTATTGTAAATATAACAATAATTATAATATTGAGTCTTATTTTTACCTCTGCAAAATCACAACTTTTGACAGATTATTTTTAACAAGTTTTTTTAAAAAACAAAATTTCATTTATCTGTATCTTTTCCCTTAAATATCTTAGCACCTTCTACATTACTTCAGAACCCGCTCCCAACACCTCAATGAGTTCTTTAATTGCTATCACTCTTTGAATTGTAATTCTATCTTAAACATAAATATTTAATTTTTTATTGAAAACCAATTCCCACTAATCCAAAACTTTATATTTCTTTGTTCCCTTTACTCAATCCTCTACTCTATATCATCTGGCAACTTGTCAAGAAAATCTAAACCTGATAAGGTTTCTAACACAACTAAACTATCCGGTTACCGTTCCTGCACTTACTCAAAAAATTAACAAAGTTGTGCACCGTCCCTCCTACACAACTTTTCTATTATTTATTTACACTATTTAGATTACAATGTTCTCTTGTCTAAAACTACCCCCAAGACAACTCGCAGAAGTGTAATCAAAACTTAAAATTATTAGCAATGTCAAAATCAGAATAAATATTATTTTGTTTTTATAAAAATTCATACTCCTCACCATTTTCTTTTATATTTTATAATCTCTATATGGTCTTCATATTGCTGTAATTGATAAATATTTCCATGAATATCAATCATAAAAACAGGACAGAGCCCAAAAAAAGTTATTAATTTATCTTCTTTAAATTGTCTGGTAAACTGAAATCTCTGAAGTAATCTCCATTTATCCTTTCCTGTTTTAATTGCTCCAATAAAACTATCATTAACTCTAACATATAAATTATTATCTTTGTCAAACCCTAACAAAGTCTCTATATCTAAAAGATAACTTATTTTAAATCCATCAAATTTTATTTTCTTAAAATTTTTTCCATTTCTCATATCAGAAAGAAGAGTTTCAGGCTCAAAGTCATACTCTTTTTTTGAATATAAATATATATAATCTGTCTCCCCATATTCCTTTACATAAATATTTCCATCAGCATCTTCTATGATATGAACAACTTCTTTTGTATTTATCTCTTCTTTCCACGTTCGCCAGAAATTGGCTGTTCGTTCCTTCTTCGTAACCTTAAAAACAGGCTCTCCAGTGTAATTGT